>JAPKCI010000077.1 GCA_028823035.1 Rubripirellula sp. | reverse complement strand
CACTGGTGGACTGTTTCTTGAATGGGGATCGATCCCCAACGACCGTGAGGAGGAAATGGCGGATACAATCCGCATCAACTGGGCAGTCGACAAGCTCAACGAGAAGCACGAAGAACCATTCTTTTTGGGTGTCGGGATCTATGCTCCTCACTTCCCTAACTACTGCCCTGAAAAGTATTTTGACCTCTATGATCCGAAACAGATCCCGTTGCCGCCCTATAAGCCTGGTGATCTAGATGATTTGCCGGCCAAGATCCGAAAAATGAAGGAGGCGAGGTCACGGATTCATCAAAAACTTGAGAGTCTGAATGCGGTAGGAGATGCGATACACGGTTACCTTGCGTGCATGAGTTACGCTGATGCCATGATGGGCCGCGTTCTCGACGCGTTAGCCGCTAGCCCGTATGCCGACAACACGGTGGTAGTGTTGTGGAGCGACCACGGCTATCACCACGGTGAAAAAGGCGATTGGGGGAAACACACGCTTTGGGAACGTACGTCAAATGTCCCTTTCATCTGGGCAGGGCCAGGGATCGCGAGCGGACGTGAATCTGATGTTACGGTCAGTCTTATCGATATGTATCCGACATTGGTTGATCTCTGCGGCCTCGCAAATCCACATCAGACGCTTGAAGGTGAATCGCTGGTCATTGCACTTGCTGACCCGGGGGCAGCGACGGACCGAGACGTCTTCTTGCCTCACATGAACCCAGGCGAGTATGCGATCATCAATCGGGACTGGCGGTACATTCGGTACGGTGATGATGGCGAAGAACTCTACGATGTTCAGGCTGATCCAAATGAATGGAACAATCTGGCCGATGAACCGCAGCATAATGGGCTGAAGGCCCTGATGCGCAAATCTGCTCCGCCTCATTTCGCGCCGGCTGCCCCCGGCCTTAATGCAAGGAAGGATCTGGTCATTGCCGGTGAAGAGTTTCACTGGGAAAAAGGAAAGGGGAATTACACTCCACCGCCAAAACATCGGCCCTATACGAACGGCAAGCTTGGTGCGAGACAATTACCCGGCGACTCAGGGACGCCGGATGGCAATGCAGGGAAACAACACCGCAATGAGACTCGAAACGTGCTGTTCATTGTTTGTGACGACCTCAACACCCATGTCTCTCCATCCGGATATTCACCGATTCAAACGCCGACCTTGGCGAAATTTGCGTCTGAGTCGATGACCTTTCAGCGTGCATTCTGCCAATACCCGGTTTGTGGTCCCTCGCGAGCTTCCATGCTTAGCGGACTTTATCCGCAGTCGACGGGGATTCTCAACAACACGGTGGACATCCGAACTGAGCGGCCCGGAACGGTTTCGATGCCGCAATACTTCAAGGACAATGGATATTGGACGGGCAGCGTAGGCAAAGTGTTTCATTCCCCTCGGCACGAGCAGGGCGAGCTAGCCTGGAATGACTTCATTCGGTTCGAGAATGATGAACTCCCCGTGGTCCGAACGGCCAGACTGAAATTTGAGGCCGAAAACGGATCAATCGATGATGGACCCAACCGAAGAAAATGGAAGGCGTTAAAGAAAACGGTCTCATCAAAACTCGATGCGCAGACACCACCGGGTTACGGTAAGAGTGGGTTGACCGATGAACAGCACAAGGATGGGAAGAATGCGCGGCAGGTCGCGAAATGGCTGACTGATCAAGTGCACGGGGAACAGCCGTTCTTCATTGCATGTGGCATCCAAAAACCACATGTGCCCTTTCTTGCTCCAGACAAGTACTTCGAACTGTATCCAACCAGCGAAATCTCCTACACCCCCGATCGGTCGCAACTGTGGGATTCGCTGCCAATGTCAGCCATTTCAAAAAGGTATCAAGCGTTCGGATTCGAACTCGGTAAAGAAAACGGCCCGCTTAGGCGGGAGTACATGCAGGCTTACCACGCTTGCATTTCGTTCATTGATGCCCAGTTAAAGATCGTGCTTGACGCATTGAAGCAGAGTGGCCATTGGGACGATACCTTGATCATCTTCACGTCGGATCACGGTTATCACCTCGGAGACCATTTTTTGTGGGGTAAGGTCACTCTGTTTGACATCGGCGCCAAGGTCCCCTTCATTGTACGTGCACCTGGACTTACCAACGCCGGTGATATGTCGCAGGCGATGGTTGAGTTGGTTGACATCTATCCAACGGCGACCGATCTTGCAGGGCTAGAGACGCCCCCACATCTGCAGGGTATTTCGATACGACCACTCCTGGGACACCCCGAGCGATTGGGTAAGAAAAAGTACGCTTACAGTGTCGTGTCGCGTGGTGATAAACTGGGTTATGCGTTGCGCAGTCAGCGTTGGCGCTACGGGAAGTGGCCTGACGGTGAAGAACTCTACAACCTCACGAACGATCCACAGGAAAAGAGGAACCTGGCAGGTAAACCGCACGTCGTGGAGCGTCTAAACGAACTCCGTGGTGTTTTGCGTGCCAAGCAGCAATCCGCCGCTTCCAATCGTTGAAATCTTGTCGATCTAAGACGTATCGGGCGAGCGGTTGCCGGCTTCACTCAAAATACGAGCAAGTTTTATTGTCGGCGGGTATCATGCAGTAGCCGTAGCGGACAACCGATTTTCCACCTTCGAAATTGAATCAGGGAAACATGCAGAAACTAGTTTTGACAATTTTGTGTTGCTTGTTCACGTCCTCGCTTTGGGCCACTGAACAACGTCCGAACATCATCTACATCATGGCTGACGATTTGGGCTACGGAGACTTGTCCTGCTTTGGACAGACGAAATTTAAAACACCGAACATTGATCGGCTTGCGGCAGAGGGCGTTACCTTTACTGACTATTACGCGGGTTCCACCGTTTGTGCTCCGACTCGTTGTGTTCTGATGACAGGTCTTCATACAGGACACGCATTTGTCAGGGGAAACCGCGAGGTCAACCCTGAGGGACAGGCACCAATGCCCGCTGACATTGTGACCTTGCCGCGTCGCCTCAAGGATGCTGGCTACACGACGGGCATGTTTGGCAAGTGGGGATTGGGTGCCCCCGGTTCCCGGAGTGATCCGGCAAAGCACTTCGATGAATTTTATGGCTACAACTGCCAGCGTCAGGCGCACTCGTTTTACCCCACGCACCTTTGGCACAATGAGCAAAAGGTTCTTTTGGACGAGAATAGCTATTCGGCTGATTTGATCAATGAGCAATTATTGAGTTTCGTTCGCGCGAACCAAGACACGCCATTTTTCGCCTACGTCCCGTTCACCATTCCACATGCGGCGATGCACGTACCAGAAGATGACCACAGGCCATGGCGTGAGAAATGGCCTGAGTTCGATAGCAAGATTGGCAAGTACAAGGGGCCGTTAGTTACGAACCCTATCGCGGCTTTCGCAGGAATGATGACGCGAATGGATCGTCACGTTGGGCAATTACTGGACCTACTTGTCGAACTCGGTATTGACGATAACACCATCGTATCGTTTACCAGTGACAATGGGCCACATATGGAAGGTGGGCACGATCCAAAGTTCTTTGACTCCAATGGACCTCTTCGAGGTCACAAACGCGACCTCTACGAAGGTGGCATCCGTGTTCCTTTCGTCGCCCGTTGGCCAGGCAAGATAAAACCGGGCACGACGAACGATCTGCCGGTCGCAATGTGGGATGTCATGCCGACTTGTCTTGAGATCGCCGGTGTCGAGTCACCAGCGGGGATCGACGGCATCAGTTACCTGCCTGCTCTTCTTGGCCAGATGGACCAGCAGTTAAAACACCCGTATCTCTACTGGGCATTCTATGAACGTGGCGGCAAGCAGGCCGTCCGGTGGGGCAACTGGAAGGGCGTCCGCAACCAGGTCGGAAAAAAACCAGATTCGATGCTTGAACTCTATCAACTATCGACGGACATCGGTGAAACAAACAACGTTGCCGTACAGCACCCCGAAATTGTGAAACAGATTGATGCGTTCATGGTAGAGGCGTACACGCCTTCGCCGCTTTGGTCCTTTGGGGGCCGGAAGAAAAAGAAGTGAAAGAGGCCGCTTGGATGCTGCCGACCAACGGGATCGGATCAAAAATGCGTCAAAACAAGGTGTCATTCACGTTCCTTGGCTGATAAATCTCGGCGGGACAGATGGTACTGTGCTTTTGGTGTGCGTCTTGCTTCTGGTTTGCACACGCTCGTGCACCGCTCTGCCGGAACGGATATGTTAGATAACGTAAGGTTCTTAATTGAGCCTTCCGGATGCTCGTACTATCCTGAACGCATCCCACTGGTACCGCGTGGTCATTTGATCCGACTTCATTACTGCGAGGATGTGCATGTCGACTCGATTCTTAGTTTGGGCCATTGGCGGCGCAGTGGCTGGAAGTCTTTTCGGAGTGGTCGTGGGCAAAGGCGACCCGTGGGCATTGGTCATTGTCGGATCCTTTGGCGCTTTTCTTGGAATCGCTGGATTTGGTGTCGTGTGTTTGTCAAACGGTGGATCGACCTTAAATCGGCCCAAGACGAATTTTTTCGCCGTCGCCGGTTCACTGCTGGGGGCCGTCGTGGGCGGATACATCGGCGCCGTAAGTAACTTTGGGCGTGTGATGATTGCGATCTTCAATCCGGGGCTGCCCGAAATGGATTTTCTGAGTTCATTTGGCGCCATAGGCGGGGCATTCATCGGAGCCCCCGTTGCTGCGTGTTTGTTCGCGGCCGCCGCGGCCTGGCTGCGGCGCGGCAATGAACAAGTACCGCCCTCGGAGGAAACCGACGTCAGTCAGGAATAGCTGACATAGGAACGCACGCGAACACCGCCGGTTGGAGTGATTTTGGTGACGAGGGATTCGGTGCGGGTGTCCTCGACACTTTCGGAGGCAGCATTCCGGTCTATAATCACGTGGCTTCGACTTTAATCACCCCTGCTTGCAGCAGGTCGATTCGGGTCACTGCAAACGCTTGTGGATCCCACGCTACCATCCCTTTTTTATTCCCTCTGTGGAGAATGTTTGATGAAGGCTGTCATTGTGCTGAAGGCACTGCCGTTGTTTTTGACCTGTCTGTACCCCTGCATGGCTGAGAATTGGGCATCGTGGCGTGGTCCAACGAGCAACGGAATCTCCACTGAGAAGAATATCCCGACCGAATGGTCGAGCGACACAAATGTGGCGTGGCGCGTAGCGTTGCCAGGACCTGCCGGATCGACACCGGTGATCTGGGGCGATCAGCTGTTTTTGACAACGACCAAGGGGAACGAATTGCTGCTCATGTGCTTCGGTACCGATGGCAAACAGCAGTGGGAGCAGGTCATTGGGCAAGGCAACAAGGCGGCGCGAGGTGATGAGGGCAATTCGGCGTCAGCCTCTCCGATGACCGACGGGAAGCATGTCTGGGCGTTCATCGGAACGGGACAGCTTGCGTGTTTCACTGTGAGCGGACAGCCCGTTTGGAGCGCGAATTTGCAAGACAGATATGGGAAATTTAACATTGCGTTTGGTATGTCCGCGACGCCAGTGTTGCATGACGGGCGGCTGTTCGTACAACTCATCCATGGGGACGGCAAGGCGAGTACTCAGGAAGCGGTTGTCGTGGGCATGGATGCGACTACTGGAAAGCACCTTTGGAAGGTTGACCGAGTAACGGGTGCGTCGAACGAGAACGAACACTCCTATGCGTCGCCGATGCTTTATCATTTTGGCGATACCACCTACCTGATTACTCACGGTGCGGATTACACGGTTGCGTATTCGTTGGAGGATGGCAAAGAGCTCTGGAGACTCGGAGGACTCAATCCGCAGGGAAAAAGTTACCACCCGACGCTGCGATTCGTGGCCTCGCCAGCCGCCGCAGAGGGTATCGTGATCTGCCCAACTGCCAAGAATGGGCCTGTGTTTGCGATCGATGCAAACAAAACAGGGGATTTAACAGACAGCGATGCGATCCTTTGGAGTCGGGAAGACCATACGCCTGACGTACCCTCGCCCGTGATTCACGGGGATCTGATCTATCTATGCCGTGAGAACGGGATGCTGCTTGTGCTGGAACGGGACACTGGCGCTGAGGTGTACATGGAACGTACGCATAGCCATCGCCATCGTGCCTCGCCAGTGTTTGCTGACGGGCATCTATATCTCACCGCACGGGATGGCAAAGTCACCGTAGTCAAGGCTGGTCGCGAGTTCGAGATTGTTGCCCAAAACGATATCGGTGAGACGACGTCAGCTTCACCTGTTATCTCAGATGGCACCATTTATCTGCGAACCTTTGATGCATTGTGGGCCATCCGTTCGCAATAATCCCGATGCGCGTTGCCATCAGCTATTAGCCGTGGCGTGGGTTGGGTCGAAACGATCGACTGAGGTCGTACGCTCTGTTTGCGACCACCGGCGAAGGAGAAAATACAGGGGTTGCCGTTCGTCTGGTCCGAAAACGTTGTTGGTATTTTGTAATGTGTGCGTGTTCCACGTCCGTTGCTGGTTCTGATCGTATCAAGTCAGCACAAGGAAGTATTTCGATCCGCTAAGTGGTACTCCCAATTTTCACCCTTCTGGACCACGGCACTCAATGACTGGTGGGTGATGCGGGAACCGTGATGGAGAGTGATGAGGGTAACACGCGTGAAATGAAGGTTAAAAACTCTGTGAACATCAAGACGCTCGTCCTTGCAGGAATCTTTGTTTTGAATACTACGATGATATCTGCGCAGACAGAAACTGGCGAAAGACCCAGATTGGATGAAACGACGGCAAATCAATGGGCAGAGTTGGTGATGAAGGGCGTCGATACGGAGTTTCCTAACAAGCTTTCACTGGTCTATTCCAACGAGAAACAAATCAGCCGGCCCCGAGTTCATTTCCCGGCTTTCTACGGGTCGTTTGATTGGCACAGTAGCGTGCATGGGCATTGGGTACTTGTGCGACTGCTGAAGGAATATCCCTCGATCCAAGGCGCTACGCAGGTTCGCAAGGTGCTGTCACGCCACCTGACGGCGGACAATCTCAGGAAAGAGTCCGAGTTTTTCGCGGCTGATGAGCAGAAGTCTTTTGAACGGATGTATGGGTGGGCGTGGCTATTGCGTTTGGTGATAGAGTTAGAGACCTGGGATGACGAGCAGGGGAAGCAATGGCGAGAGAATCTCCGACCGCTTGAGTCAGTGCTCGTCAATCGGATCGAGGATTATCTGCCGCGTTTGACTTATCCAATTCGAATCGGTCAGCACACCGATACCGCATTCGCGTTGGGACAGATCATCGACTACTCTGCGCTTGTGAAACGAGAGACGCTAAAGAGTTTGGTAGAAGCGCGTGCGAAAGCCTTTTACTTTGACGATCTGGCGTATCCTGTTCACTACGAACCTTCCGGGCACGATTTCTTTTCGTCGTGCTGGAACGAAGCTGACTTGATGCGCCGCGTACTGTCGCAACATAAGTTTGAGGACTGGCTCGCAAAATTTGTTCCAGACTTGCATCGGCAGCTAACTGACGGCACCGTTGAACCCGTCCGCGTGAGCGATGTCAGCGATCCCAAAATCGTTCATCTTGCTGGACTCAATTTGAATCGAGCCTGGTGTTTACAATCCATTGCCGCCAGCCTACGAAGTGATCATCCCTTGCGCGAGTCATTAGAAAAAAGCGGGCGAACTCATCTCGAAGCAGGTCTAGCGTATATCAACAGCGGACACTACGAGGGAGATCACTGGTTAGCAACGTTTGGCTTGTACGCTGTTGAACGCATCGCGGTGAAGGAAGAGTCCAGGTAATGGGGTCTGTTCCACTGTGCCGGGCAGTTCGCGTCACGGCCTTGGGGCGATTTCCACCGAGAGTTCCTGAAACGCAGTGTTTTCGCCGCCGGCCGTCTTGGTGATAGGCGATACGCTCCAGACGATCCAGCGGAACTCACCCAACGTCTGTCCCGCTGCCGCCCGTAACGAGGCGGCCGTGAACCTTGAAGCGTTGTCGGATGCGTTAACCGAGCCAATTGGCGTGTAGGTTTTAAGGTCCCATCCCGGATCCGTTGCGGATCGGCTCCCGTAGAGCGTCAGTTTCTGGGCTGCTCTTGCGTTCTGCCGGAAGGACCAACTTGTGATGGTCTGCAAGCTTTCCAGTCTGCCGAGGTCCATTTTGTAGGCACCGTTCCGTTCTCCGTTTGAAAATACCGGCCCGTAGCCGGCTGAAAGCTTTCCATCGATCAATGATCCCAAAGGAGCATTGTTTGTGGTCCGGTTGGCTGTCACCGTGACTTTTGAAGCGATCGATAAATCTGGTTTAGGCAATTCGTCCGCAGTGTCGCCTGATGTAATTTGCAGATAGGAGTGACGTGGTACAGAAAGGTTCAGTGGTTGTTGATTGCGCACCACCCCGAGTTGCAGCGGTTTGGATCCGGCCGTCAGGATCGCCTTCAGAAAGGAACCCATTTCGGATACCGTTTGATCATTGATCGACTGGATCACATCATCAGAACGCAAGCCTATACGAGCCGCTTCGGTGTAAGGAGGCACCGCTTGTATTGCCACCCCACCCTGTTCCCGATTCACGCCGAATGCTGAAAACGCCGCCCCTTCAAGTTCGCTTAATCTGACACCCAGCCAGACGGCGTTCGTTGTTTCAAAAGCTGAACCATTGGGTGAATGGGAACTTTTCACGATAGGGTCAGCCAGGACGGGTGTTCTCGCAATGCTTCTCAGCGACGACTTCCTGACGCCAAATTGATCCATTGGGAAATTCTTAAACCCAATTTTGAATGCGGGTGATCCGTCATCGACTCGATAATCGCCGTTGTCGGGATCGATAAACATCGGATCCCCAACGATGGAGTTAAGATCGCAGCCATGTTCCTTGAATTTGTCCTTGTCGCTAATTTTGGTAAACAGGTTTCTGTCGACTGTGTTTCCCCATTTGTCTTTTGGCATTCCTCCGGCGGGACGGTAGGCTCCCATCCAGATGTTGCCGGTGACGATGTCCATGCTGTTTGAGTACCAGACGTGTGGATGCAGTGAATTATTGACTGCGATATTGTTGTAAACCTTGCGGTGAAAACCTTCACGCAGTTTGAGGCCGCCTCGCAAGAACAGATTGTTATAGATTTCGTAATGGGACGATCCATCATCAAGATCGACGTCCCAGCCATGATCGCATCGCCAGCGACTGTTGCGAATGATGGTGGGTTCGGTGTCCAATCCGGACAAATCCGGCAGCTTTTCCGCTGGCGCGTTTTTGAGATGCCAGAACCGATCCCGTCCCCACGAATTGAAACTGCCGTGGTCGCCGGTTTCTCGCACCGTATCAAACACATCACAAAACTCGATTACATGACCACCAAACGTACCCTCGCTTATGTTGATGCCCGCGCGTCCAAGGTCATAAATCGAACAATGCCTGATTGTGATACCTTTTGACATCGAGATCTGGACGCCAGTTGCCTGCTTTTCTACTACGCTCATGCTATGAATCAGGCAGTCATCGACAACACAATCGGCCGGGAACTCGTCCGTTTGTGGCCCTCGGATCTTGCTGATGTGTTCATAAGACTGCGTTTGTCCATATTCGAATTTTGGATTTCGTACGGACGCCGGATCGCCCACAAAGCAAATGCCACTGGCACCGCCGTGGTGAATATGACAGCCCCTGATTGTGATCCTGCGGTTGAACTTGTTGACGAAGACCGAGTTTCCACCCAGTTGGTCAAATTCACAGTCCAGGATTTGGCAATCTTGCGCTCCATTGAACAGAACCGCACCACCCCGATAGATAGTCCAGTCACTACGGAGCAGTGGTTCACGCGTTTCCATGAATGTGCGGGCTGCGTGCCGCAATACCAGCCCACGCAACGCGATGTGTTTGACGGGGCCTCTCGCTTGTCCCTGTAATTCGATGAGGTGCTTTAACCGCACCGCTTCGACAGTGGATTCGTTCAGATCCATCCCAGACGGTGGTAGGTAGAACAACATCCCTGCTGTTCGGTCATGGTACCATTCGCCAGAGGCATCAAGCTCTTCGAAAACGTTTTCAACCATACGGTGTTTTTCATGCATTCCCATCTGGCGATTGTTCTGCCAGCCACCCTCGAAAATGACTTTGTCCTCCTCGTCCTTGCCGGTGATGCGGTAGTGGTAGCCTCCCCAGTGATGCCGGTGCATCGCGTGAATGAATGCACCTTTGGGGTCATTCCAATTTCTGGCCCTTGACGGCGCGAAGGCATCGGAAGCCGCGCCATTGTAAGGACTCGCATTTTTATCAAAGTTTGGATATCGAGCCATGTGCTGCCGTTGTCCATTCACAAATAGCTGGTCGATCTCAAGTCCTGTCGCGGTTTTGGCGCGATAAACACCATTTGCGTAAGCTTCCCATGAAATATTCAACAACATGCCACCGCTGAGAACCGCCTTTTCGTCATCATAAGATGCATAGGTGACAGGAAATTCAGCTGTTCCAGAGTCAGACGCGCTGAACACCACCGTTTCCGGCAGGTAGTGCGTACCGGCGCGGAGGTACACATGGATGGCTTCTTTCTTAAGCTTTCCGCTACGTTGAATCAGATCACGCGCGTAGCTGATCGTCTTGACGGGCTGCCCAATTGTCCCCGGGTTGGTATCGAAGCCGTTGATGGAAACGAAATAGTCAGCGGCAAAACATGGCTGAAAATATGTGCACAGAGTAAGAACAGCGAGCAGGATCGATTTGTCCATATGAATTGTGATCGTGATATGCGTCAACGGATTACAACGCAGGGGCGTTGTTAGAGACTGAAGATTACAGTGACTAAGGCAGGGTGAATTTTCCATCACCAGCCCATAGTTTAGCAACTCGCCGCAAGCTCGCCGATTGACAATGAAAACAGCAAATTCCGCTCGTAGGGACGGGAAGCACAATATGATCGCAGGCAAAATGTGCACGCAGTGGGGTTTGCTTCCCTGATCCATTGAGCTGATAGGATTGCAAAATGATTGAAAATATTTTTCCCCAAGTGGGTCGAATACAAGGATCTGTTTTCCCGATCATGATCGACCACTGCGATGGGATCCAGGCGGATGGGTGTTGTTGGTTTGCTAGAATCCGAGATCTGAAAACTCGGTACAGGCGGGCTGCTATTTGAAGGCCCCGGCATGGTTTTTTTTCTGTAGTATCATACGGGTGACAACACCTGATGTGTCATTCGCGCAGTGATGGACAAATCACGTTGATGCAAAAATCGCGGTCATGCAACGAGACCTGAGACTGTCCCGAAACGCAAAACTTCGATGTTGTTGTGATTGTTGTCTCCTTTCCATCCTTGGTTTAAAAGTAACCGAACAATGGCATCACGAGTTTTTCTTTTAATGATCGGGCTAACCGTAAGTACGGTTGCGGCGTCGGAATCACCTAACGTTATCCTGTTGATGTGCGACGATCTGGGATATGGCGATACAGGCTTCAATGGCAATTCCATCATCCAAACACCGCATCTGGACCAGATGGCAAGGTCCGGGGCGTTACTGACCAATTTTCATGCTGGTGCTGCGGTATGCTCACCCACCCGAGGCACTTGCCTAACCGGGCGGCACCACTATCGCTATGGCATCTGGAGTGCTAACCGCGGCCATTTACCAAAGCAAGAAATCACGCTTGCAAGGATGTTAAAGAGTCAGGGTTACACGACAGGTCATTTCGGCAAGTGGCATCTCGGTACTCTCAGTCGTGAGTTTTCCGCCAAGGGTGCAAAACGAGACCCTGAGGTAAACTTTGCGCCACCTTGGGAGCGTGACTATGACCGTTCGTTCGTGACCGAGTCCGCCGTGGCGACCTGGAATCCATCGAAACATCTGCGATATAAGAACAATCCCTATTGGGAAGACTCAGTCGTCGCGACTGAGAATCTTGAGGGTGACGATTCCCGTGTGATCATGGATCGCGCGATACCATTTATCAACACAGCGGTGGCGACCTCCACGCCTTTTTTGGCTGTCATATGGTTTCACGCACCGCACGTTCCGGTAGTGGCGGGCCCGGATCACCTTGCAATGTACGAAGGACACGGCGAGGCGGCACACTACTATGGGTGCATCACGGCTATGGATGAACAGGTTGGTCGACTCCGCAACCTAATGAAGACACTGGGGATTGAGCGAGATACGATCGTGTTCTTCTGCAGTGACAACGGGCCAGAAGGTAAGCAGCCGAAGGGTGTGACAGCCGGTGTCACCGGCGGCTTGCGCGGGAGAAAACGCAGCGAATACGAGGGTGGAATTCGTGTGCCGGCGTTGGTTCAGTGGACAGGACGCATTCCGCCGGGCACGGTCATCGATTCACCCTTGAGCACGTTGGACTATTTCCCCACCGTGCGGGAAGTGGTCGGTTGGCAGATGCCTGACGATCGCCCGATCGACGGAACCAACATGCTACCAATGCTGGTAGGACAGCGTGACAATCGCCCACCCATTCCATTTCGGGTGGGGGAGACGGCTGGCATCATCGATGGGAAATTCAAACTGCTGATTCGAAAGTTTCCAGATGACCAGGCAGAACTGTATGATCTAGATCTCGATCGTGCGGAAACAAAGTCCATTGCTGCTGACAATCCGAATCGGGTGCGGAAAATGACCGACATGCTTCGCCGCGTTGAAGAATCCACACGTCGTAGTCATGCCGGTGTTGATTACGCCGCTGGTTTTTCGCCAGCCGAAACGTGGGTACCACTCGGCGGATCGAGAACGAAAGCGAAAACGTTGCAAACCGAAACCAAATGACTCGCCAGCGGAAGTGTCTAAAAACGATGAAGGCCTATCGTGCCGCCCATCAGACGCCGTTTCCACACGAACGATCGTCACTTGTGAGTCACTTCTTTTCGTGACGCTGGAGTCCCTTTCGTGAGGGGATCCGAAAGAGGACCATAGAGGTCATGACGTCGCTGTTGAAAGTTGCGGCTGTCGTTTCGTTTCTGCCGCATCCGCCCCAAATCAATCGTGGCGGAAATGTAGGACTCGGTCTTGTCGGCGGATTGTTGCAGAATGCGTCTCGGATTGTCCGCGATCATTGTCCCGCTTCCGTATGCTTGATTAGTTGTAATCATGACGATAATTGCTACGGGTTGCCCGTTCCTCAAGCGATGTCCAGAATTGGGCATCGGTCTGGTGTTGTGTGTGCCTGACGCGGTTTTTCGACGACCGGTCAGTAGCCCGTCGACTTCGGTGGGCCCCTACAAAGGTTTTAGCCGTCGTTGTCGAGACTGAGCACGCGGTTATCACGGCCTAACCTTGAGAGCGGTGACCTTTCCTGAGACGGGATGCAGCAAGTTGCACGATGGTATCCTTGGAAGGCGTGATGGTCGAAACGAAGTGATTTGCTGCGGTCATCTGTTTGGCGACTGGGTTCAAGTGATTCATCGCTTCCACTTCACATGACAACAGGTTGAACTGTTTGTATCTCGGTTTTTGCTTCGGGATGATTTGTTTCTTTGTATTGAAGATTGGGATTGGAAATGAGTTCAGGTAACATCAACAAGAAGCTCGTGTTCGTTATATCGGCAGTGGCGGCAACAGGAGGCTTGCTGTTCGGGTTTGACACCGGCGTCATATCGGGTGCGCTTCTGTTTCTGAAAGAGGATTTTCTGCTTGATTCGCAGGGGCAGGAATGGGTGGTCAGTTCCGTGCTGCTGGGATGCATTCTAGGGGCGGCTGTGAGTGGCAGGCTTGTTGATGTGCTTGGTCGCCGCAAAGCGATTATCGGAACAGCCCTAGTGTTTGCGGTTGGGTCGATCTGGACGTCTGCAGCGGACGCTTTTTCCATGCTAGTCGCCGGGCGCGTCGTCGTGGGCTTGGGGATCGGCGTTGCTTCCTATGCAGTTCCACTCTACATCTCCGAAATTGCTCCGCCGCAGCATCGAGGTGCGTTGGTTTCCCTGAACCAATTGCTACTCACTGTCGGAATCGTGTTGTCTTATCTGGTGGATGACCTGTTTGCGAACACAGCAGGCAGCTGGCGATACATGTTTTTGGCTGGCGTTATCCCTGCGTTGGTGCTTGGCGTTGGCATGTTCTTTCTTCCAGAGACGCCGAGTTGGTTGGCCGGGAAGGGGCGTGATGCTGAAGCGATTGGAATTCTTAACAGGATCATGCCAGGTCCAGAAGCTGAAATTGAATTGGCAGCCATCCAGCAAGCGGTTCCAGAATCCCCTGTGAGTTCAGTCAAACAGTTGAGGGCCCCGTGGTTGCGACCTGCGCTATTGATCGGGATAGGAATCATGTTCGTCCAACAGGCAACCGGAATAAATACTGTTATCTATTATGCGCCGACAATCTTCGAGGTGGCTGGCTTCCAGTCGGCCACCACCGCTATCACGGCTACCGTTGGTGTCGGTTTGGTCAACGTACTGATGACGATGGTAGCGATTTGGCTGGTGGATAAAGTTGGTCGCAAACCGCTGTTGTCTTACGGGTTGATCGGGATGACCGTAAGTTTGAGCGGCCTGGCATTGGGGTTTCAATTTCAAGCGGAAATAGGGGGCAGTTTAAAATGGATGGCGGTTGGAATGCTGTTCCTCTATATCGGTTCCTTTGCAATCAGCGTTGGGCCCATCGCATGGTTGCTGATCGCTGAGATCTACCCGCTCGAGGTGCGTGGGTTTGCCATGAGTCTCGCTACCCTTTCAAACTGGGTGTTCAACTTCATTGTTTCTTTCACGTTTCTGACACTCTTTGATACCATCGGAAAGGCAGGGACGTTCTGGCTTTACGCTGGGGTCGGTGTGCTCGGTTGGTTCTTCTGTCATCTCTATGTCCCTGAAACGAAGGGAGTGTCGCTTGAGACGATCGAAAAGAACTTGCGAGCGGGTGCACGCCCGAAAGATTTGGGATCAACGTCTTAGGTAGATCAGGCAGCCGCGGGAAAGTCCTGCGACTTATCTGATGTCCGGACAGTCATACGATTCGGTTAAGCCCTGCCACGTACCATCAAATGAACCATCGAGAAGATATTTGGGTCAGGGGTTTTTCGTCAATCCTGCAATCAGCGACTTCCAGGCTTGAGATTCCAGTTGGGGTGAGAACTTGTTTTTGAGACTCACGGTTTGGTGCAGTAATTGTTGGTAAAACAGCTCATTGCTTTCAGCTGCCCAAAGCAGTTCGGCAAGCTGATGCTCATTACCAACGTCGTAGAGTCCTGGGTAATCTTTGCCAAAGATACCGATAGCCGCGCATATTCTTGTTGATAATACCGGCACTCCACAGACGGCAGCTTCAGAAAATACGCTCGGTGCTCCTTCTTGATGTGACGTTAAAACTGTCAACCTGCTTCCAGCGAGAATTTCCTGTGCCCGCAGGTGTGGAACTGCACCGATCCAATTGTAACGCGGGCTACGGTTGGTCCATTCCTGAGCGAGCAATTCCCATTTTTCGGAGGTTGCACTACCCAAATGCAAAATCTGGAGTTTGGATTCCTTCGGTAGCAAGTCCGCTGCCTTAGCAATCAAAAATGGATCTTTGACGTCACGCAGGTGCGCAAGAATCGTAACTTGGAAAATACACGCGTCTGGTGGGGTTGTCTTTGCAATTGTTTTGCTTGACTGCAAAATGACATGACATTTACTGTGCAGCGTGTGTGGCAGCAGTTTGAGACCCTCGGGTTCCAGAAGAATAATGCGATCTGCTATCTCAAGGCTTTGCAGTACCATGGTGGAACGATCAGTCTCGCTGCAAAGGTCACTCTGAAGATCGGTTCCGGTCAGCGCAACCACCACGGCGGGATGCTGGGATATGGCTCGGAGTGCATGCACGGCTGAATGGCTTCGACGCGCGTGCAGAGCAATGAGCACGTCATAGTCCGCGGCGGAATGTGCATCAAATTCGGAGGGATCGACCAGTTTGACCGTGTGTCCTAATTCACGCAAAATGGCTGCCCAGCGTGTTCCTGTGATCCAGTTACCCCGAGTCGTACCTTTGGGCAACGGCACGTAAATCAGTAACTTCATGTTTGTCCGGTTCCCGCCTGTAATCGTTGTACATTAGTTTTCAAAGCACGTAATTTGTCGCGAGGCGCCCCTCGCCAAAACATTCGTGAACCCAGTCGATGTTGAGTAAATCTCATAAGCAAGGGAACTGTGTACCTGAGGCCGGACTTGTAAAATGACAACGCTTGTTGTGGATGAGTTTCGCGGAGAGGAAAATGAAGATGCAGGATCGCTTTTGAATTCTCCCTTCGCAACAAAGAGACACCCTGGCTAAAGCAACAGAGAACGTTTTGATCAGGTCAAATTCACCTGCAAGTGATGGGGCTCGACAATTCGTTGATGCTGGTGAGTGAACCGGACACTGGTTACTGCCCTGTCGTCATGTATCGGTTAACCCGTGTGAAATAGAGACCTCGTTCGACTACTTGAGTGCTGGTCAACTGTTGCCATTGGCCTGCGTAATCGTCCAATTGGGGTTGGTAGTATCGGTAAGCGCTCGATAGATCGGACTTTGAGACGTCGTCGGTTTTGTAATCCACAATGACCCATCCCTGGGGCTCCTCAAAGATCAGGTCAATCACTCCTCGAGTTATCACGGGGCCACCGTCTTTGGTCCGGGCGAACGTTTCGAACGGAATTTCAGTGAAACATTGTGTTGAATTCTGTGCCCGCTTCCAGATGTCAGACTTTATCACTGAGGCGACTGTCACCAACAATTCGTCGACTCGAGACGGTCCAAGTTCGTATTGGTTCGCCAGTAAACCCGCCGACGGTCGCAGATCCGTCGGTGTGGTTTTTGCCGCTATTTCGAGTAGTTCGTGTACTGCTGATCCCCACTTGTATCCATAATCGCCGGAAGCATGCCAGTTAGGACGAGTTGTTCCCTTCAGGGCATTATCTTTGGCGCTATTGATAGTGTAACTAGGCGTCGCCGCATCATTCCATTTCTGGGAGGTTGAAACGGTGGTCTGAGTGGCTTTCGGTTCCTTGGGTGGTCTGCCTGATTCGTATGCTAACGTTGGTTGCTCTGACTTGAATTCGACTGGGACTTTGAGTTCATGTGATTTGAATGTTGTCAGGTTGAGTTCGGGAACGTCACTAAGGAACGGGTGAAGCCCCGACCAGTTGGATTTATCTCTGCCGACTGAGACGACCAGCATGCATGCCGCACGTGTGGTGGCGACATAAAGAAGACGGTCTGCTTCTGCGAGGAGGAAACGCTGTTCCTCTGCCTGAAACTTCGGCCAGTTAGCAGGGTTGGCAATTTTTTGAGTGCCCCACTTTCCTTTTTTTGCAGTGATGCTCATGTAGCCAGCCGGTTGGTCGCCGGAACGATCAATATGGCAATGCGGCAACTTGCTGTATCGTTGCGAGGTGTCTGCCAGAAACACCACCGGGGCCTGCAGGCCTTTTGCTTTGTGCAGGTTCATGACCCGCACGACATTGGGATCGGGCGGAAGCGCGGTGCAGCCTTCGCTCTCACCAAGCTGATCAAAATAGCTAATCAAGTCGGCAGCACTGTCGATGTCGTCGTTACGCTTCCGCAACACTTCGAAGGCTTTAAAAAATCCTCCTAACGATATGTTCCCCTCTCGCTCAGCAGCGGTAACAGCAAGTAACCCCAAATCACTCGCGATTCGGTTAATCGCCGGTGGGAATGGCAGCGCGCGTAACCAAAGACGATAGCGTCTCATTCGCTCATTGACATCCTCGAACCGCTGCTTTAGTTCGGGATCCAATTCGTCTGGTATCTGTGCTGTGTATGAAAAATGCCCGCCAGCACGCTTCAACTCATACAATTCAATATCACTGAATCCAAAGAGTCTGTGCCGAAGGATTGTCAGGTAATGTACCGCATGATGGGGATCGTCAATGGATCGCAAGCAGTCGATCAGGACGCTCAATTGATCCACGCCGGCGTACGCATTGCCTCCGCTAACGTCACAGGGAATGGCGTATTGATCTAACGCCTCTTTAAACATTTCCAGGTGCTTTTTTCCCCGTGGAATGATTAGAAAGTCTCTGGCCTCAACGGATGGACTACGTCCAAGATCGATCTCCCGTCTGCTTCGGGGCACCGTCATGCCCGAATCGATCGCATGACGTATGAATCTGGCAATCGCATCGGACTCATTACGAGTTGTCTCTTCGATCTTCGCATCAATGGCAAACTGCATCCTCCAAACGCCTGCTAGCTCTCCATCGTGGACGTCCTCGCGTCCCTGAACCATATCTTCAGCGGCGGTTGTGTATTGATCCGCCACAGAAAGAAACTTGTCCTGATAAACGCGGTTGTTCCACGTTCGCAGTTCATCCCGCGAGCGAAAATTCTTGAGCAACGATAATACTTCACCGCCGGACGCTTTAAAGATACTGCGCACGCGGTTGTAGGTGACGATATCCCCACGGCGAAATCGGTAGATCGATTGTTTGGGGTCGCCGACCAAAAACAGAGACCCTTGCCGGGGTTTGCAACGTTCCCAGTCCATTTCCGTAACATCACCGGACGTCAGGTACAGAATCAGCTCTGCTTGAATCGGATCGGTATCTTGAAATTCGTCGACCAGCAAATGAGTGTACTGACGTTGAAAATAGGTTCTGAGTTCGGGATGTGTTTTCAAACCAGTAGCGGCGGTCTGCAACAAGTCCGTGAAATCAAGTCCACCACTTTCAGTTTTCAATTCTTCATAAATACGAACGGCACGTCTCACAAATTTAATGACGAATTCATAACGTCTTCGATGCCACCAATCCATCGCCGGAACTACAGTTTCTTCACGAAAGGTATCCCAGCGTTCCTTCTGTTCTTTTGCGATTTGATTATCATGCCACTGCTTTTGCACTATTTTTCGCGAAACGTCAAATTTTTCCAACAGGCGAAAACAGTTGCCGATCTCGTTCCAGTCTCTATCGCTGCAATGGACCACTTCGTCGTAACGATCCATCAACTGGTCATTTCCACGATTCGCGGAAAACAGGGGAATCAGTTCACGCATCTCGGAAAGATAAACCTGAATGCGCTGTTTAAGCTCGGCTAGATCAAACTCTTCAAGTTCTTCACAGGGCCAGTTCGTGACATCCTGGTATTGAATGAGCTGTTGAAAGCAGGTTTTAAGATCCTTTCGATCGAGTCCAAGGCTGGCGATTTCATCGATGAGTGGATCGTCTGAGTCGCAAAGGTCCGTGATGTTTTGCTGCCATGCTTGCTCGAGAAGCCGCTCATCTTCCTCTTCAGTCAGCTCGCGGAAAGAGGGATCAATATCGAATTCAATCGGACGTTCCCGCAACAATGCAGCACAGAAACTATGGATGGTACTGACGTAAGCACGGCTGACATTATCACTAACAGACTGTAGATGCACGTACATTTCACAGTCCGCCTGTGAGTGCTTTTCAGCAAATTCACTAGCCCGTTTACGAATGGCGGCCTGGAATCGCTCACGTAACTCTGCCGCGGCTTTTCGCGTGAAGGTTACAGCGACCAGGTTTTCAATTTCGCACGTACCGCTGCCCACAAGATTGACCATTCTGTCAACGATGCTGGATGTTTTCCCGGTCCCGGCGGCGGCTTCGACCATGAAGTTCTGGTCGTGCTCGTTTCGAATGCGGTCTCGGGTAGCCTCGTCTCGCTCTTCGTCGCTTAGGTTGACGCTGCTGTTCATGATTGCAACTCACTGTCGTTGGGAATCTCGCGAAGCATACGCCATGGTTCAAGCACCGGAGTGCTGGGCTGCATTGCTTTGAATACACCGATTTCCGTTACGACCTTCGGGTCGCCGCAGACAGACAAATAGTCACAGTAAGTACAATCCGCTGAATTGGTGGTCGGAACAAAGACTCCATCAGCGATCAAATTGGTGATAGCCCTGAGAATGTCATCGCCGTCTCGAAGTTCTGCTGCGGTCCATTGCAATCGTAACCCGTCAGTGCGCGGACTTGGGAAGAAGTATCCGAATGATTGGACCGCGTCCTGATCTTCGCCACACGCGTTGATTCGATGTCTCAACATGCCCAGATAAAGATAGGGTTGCAATTTGCGGCCCTGATTGAACGGGTTGTCTTTCGAAAAACCGTAACTCGATCCCGATTTGTAATCCCAAATGGCATAGGTTTCACTTCCGGCTGTCATCAGCTTGTCAACGCGATCCAACATGCCTCGAACATGTATGACGCGCCCGTCTGACAGTTCAAGAGGAACCGGTTCGGGAGTCTCTAAGTCGCTTTTGGGGTTCCCACCCATTCCAATTGACGCCTCCAGAACCCACGGTCGCGCGTTGAAAGCTTTGCAGTACTCTTCTTCTTTCTCCAAGAATATCTGGCAGGTGTCCCTGAGCTTTTGTGTGGTCCGGCGATAGCAGTCCTGATTAGGGGCAGGAATGGTTTTCTCGAGTGACAGCAATTTGTCCTGCAAATGGCTGAGCAGCAGCTCTCGGTCGCGTTTGACTACTGGGGTTTGATCGCGGACTGTTAGTTCTCTTAGGAATTCCTCAAACAGGTGGTGCACGAGCGAGCCGAACTGCAGGGGATCCAACCATTGTTCTTGATCCACGACCAATTCATCTGGAGCGCGAACCCCCAAGCCGTAGCTAAAGAAAAACCGCCGGGGACATGTACCGTACATTTCCAGACGACTGGGTGAGACGACATGCGTTTTGGTGAGACTCAGGTCGATACCCGCGTTGGGAATGATTCCGTCATACGGCGTCAGCGTCGCCTCTTCGCCTGCAGCGATGGCCAAACGTTGATACGGTCGATACTGGAAGTGTTCGTCCAGAAACTCTTCGGTTTCTTGCCGATCGGGTTCAGTCAACAATTTTGCAAGCTGCGAATCGGTCCTAGAAAGGTGGTCGTCAACAGTCTGGCTGACGAAGGCGACTGGTGGCCCAAGGTGCAGTTGTAAGTCTTCCACATGGGCTTTGTCATTGTCTTCAGTAATACGAAAAAGTTCCAGCATTGAAGCGCTGGGAAATTGTAGTTTGTCATCGACAAGGTCCCGCATGGAATACGAAAGCGTGACGGTAGCATTCGGATCTGCAAGTACTCGACAAATCGCTCGCGCCAGTGCATGACCGGCTTCTTCGGTAACATCCGCAGAGGTTTTAAGAGATTCGGATAGTCGGGTGCGTTCTGCGTCCAGCACAATTGGATCAACGGGAGCCCGCTTCGGATATCTTCCATCATCCAACCCGACGACGTAAATTTCTGTGCGACCGCTGTGTCCACCACGAGAGAGCGCTGCAACATGGATACAGCCTGGTTGAGGTCCGCTGACCATGATGCGACTTTCAGTGGGCAAGTCTTTCAACCATCGCAATGTATCCAACTCAGCATCGGGGGATGCAATGACGTTTTCGATCATGGCTTCGATTTCGTCCAATAACTTTGCTCGCCCTGCGCGATCAACCTTGCTGTCTGCTCTGGAACATTGGATCAGAAATTTCTTGGCCTTTTGCAAAATCTCAAAGTTGGAATCCTGGGGCTTCGGTGCGTAGTCCAGCATCGGTTGAACCATTGACAATACCGCCGTGAGTGCCGGCAGTCTGAAATTACGACGGTACTTGCTTTCCGGCATTTCACCTGTGTCTGGACTTTCCTCAGCCTCTTGATCCAGGATCTTTCGTTCCGCGTCTTCGATAGCCTTGTTAATGGCGGGTAGATATCCGTCGGCTCCAAATCCGATCGACAATTGTCGCAATGTGTTTGAGAGTTTTGAGTATCCAATGTCCACTGCTGGTTCAGTTCTCGTTAATAAGCCTTCACGAATCATATGCACGGCGAGAATTTGAATAAACTGCTCGTCCTGCCAGCGCAACCATGCCCGCAGGGCTCGACCCGGACGAGTGTTGATGCATGCGATTCCTTCAGCGAACGTCACCGGCAAACGGTCGTAATCAGGCAATAGCGAACTGTCGTCACCCTGATCTGCCAGCCAGAGAATCAACTGATCCAGAATCAGCGGGACGTATTGTTGATAATCGGTATGTAGAATCTGAACCTGATCCAGTTGTTTCCGACTTCCCTTTGAGTGACTCAGGATATTTTGGAAAACGGCCCGAATCTCATTTGCCTCGCCCATTCCACTCGAATACCGAAATGTTCCAAGTCCGGAACGAATGTAGTCTGCGAGCTTTCTAGTTGTCTCAACATGGGGATCGTTTAGCTCGCAATGCAAAACCGTTGCGTTGTTGCCCAGGGCCTGTATTAGTCTTCGCTCAACCGGTGAATAGTATCCACGCTCTGGCATGAGTACCAATAGATCCGGCGGCAATTTGAGTGACTGATCCTCTATACCGGTAACCGCAATCTCAATGCAGTCTGCAAAGTCTACGATGCCCTGCTGCTTCAGTAAGTCACAGTAACCTGTGTAGACAAGCAGGACGTCAGCCGCTTTGTCCGGCGACTCAAACGATGTCGCATTCATCATTGCTGGATCGAGATGCGAGAGACGCAAATCCCGGATCGACCTCGCAAGAAGCTGAGTCAGGCCATCGATCGAGCCTGGACGCAGAAAGTACTTGAGTCGGTTCGCTGCTTGATATTCGCTGACAAGCGAACGCACCATCATTTGCAACGTCGTTTGGCCAGCAAACTGAAGACGCTTTTCAAGCAAGGAACATGAAGCAAGCGAACTGGCGATGCTTGACAACGTTTTTGAGTGTAGGTTAATCGTCGAGTAACCGGCTAAATTAACACGGTCTTTCCACTGCTGCGCGATCCGCATGTCCTCGGACAACAGCCATTTTTCCGCCAGTGGATTTTCGTTGCAGTTGTCGGCCAACCACTGAATCATTGAAACCATGTTCTGTCTCACCGCGTGATGTGGCCATTTTCCTGAGGCACCGTTCTATCAGACTTACGCTCAGCTGTGTGTCAGTTGGGGATCTGTCAGCAGGACCAGATCGTTGTCAATTGGAACCGCTATCCATAAAGCTGGGCAGGAAAAAAATGAGGCGGGAAAAAGCTGGGTTGGTAAAAGTGATCCGCTTTACGGGCAGTTGAGGTGGCGGGGATGTGCATCTGTTAAAACAGGGCTTGCAAAAGCTTGCTGATGAGGTTCAGGTTGGCTGCGGTAGCTTTGGACAAATTCATGGATTTAGACAACAATTTAATCTGGTCGTGCGGTCACGTTCGCTTCAGAGCGTGATACTCATTTATTTCACTTTTTATAGAAGAAGCAATGGTCGAAAATATCGAGCGGGAACCGAATACGCTGTTCATTGAAGTGATTGGCTCTGGGCTCCCTGAGATTGATGGTCTCTTTGTCCCATCCACTGCACCGCCGACGAAATCGGAATCGGGTACGGTTTCAAGTATTGGGTACTGGAACGGCAGGATGGCATGGGACCGGGCAGATGGTAAATCCGCTAGGCGCCCTTCGCTTTCATATTCCAACAGTTACAAGTCGTGGCGCATCTGCCGGCTTGATGGACATCTCGCTTACGAAATGATCTGCGAAGACGAATTGCCGCCAACGGACAGGGAATGGCACGTTTACAAAAAGGGCGTCGCGCCAGCTCCCAAGGTTGTGCTGCACTACTACGATCCAAGGAAACCTTGCCCCACGCCCAATGTTTTTTTCGTTCTCGGTGGTCCAGGTGCCGGTAAGGGAACAATGTGCGAATTGGCGGAAACTCAACTTGGCTGGTGTCATCTTTCTACCGGGGATCTGTTGCGCGCAGAACGGGACGCTGGGGGTGTGACCGCATCGATTATCCAGCAAAGCATTTCGGAGGGAAAATTGGTTTCCAACGAGATCATTGTCGATTTGCTTAAGGATGCGATGGAACGGATCACGCGTAGAACGGGAAAGAGAAACTTTCTGCTCGATGGATTCCCACGATCATTATCAAATCTGGATGGCTGGCGTGAAACGTTCAAACTGGATTTTGAACTCCCGAAAATGCTCTACTTTGAGTGCCCGTACGGGGTTCTTGAGCAGCGTATTCTGGGCCGTGCAAAGTACACAGGTCGAACTGACGACAATATCGAGAGTTTGAAACTCAGGTTTGAAACATTCAAGTCAGAGACGCTGCCTACCGTGGATTTCTTTAGGAGTGAAAATAAATGTGTGGAAATTGACACCAGTCAAGATCGCAGGGTCGTCTATGACCTTGTCGTCGATAATCTTGCCGAGTTCACCGAACAGGAATTTTTTGAGAAACCACTTACTGAGCGGGCAGAGATTCTGTTGGGGCTACGGCCGTACCCTAAGCAAGAGAAAATTTAGGTCAACGCAATTGAACAATGCCATCCTTCGTTGGATTTGGCTGTCGCCGCGGCAAAGCCGACTGGTATAGCGACTGGACCAGCAAACACTGAATGCTTAACGGGACCGAAATATTTCGCTGGTCAGCACCTCGGTCACCATTGTGTTCAATCCGTAGTCGGCTGCCTTCACACGCTCCAGAATATCGTCAACTTCGTATTGATCGATCCGTTCCATGTGTCGGCCACTGGTATACGCCAGCAATTTTTCGATCAGGTTTCGAGCAAACAAATCACTCCGATGCTGCACTAGAACTTGCTTGAATCCGTTGAAGTCATTGAAAGATTCACCCGATGGTAATGTTCCGGATGGATCTATAACGTTAGCAGAACGCTTGCTTTTGCCATTCGGATACTTTGACCGCCAACGACCGATCGGATCAAACGTTTCGAGTGCGAATCCAAGAGGATCAATGTTTCGATGGCAGACATTGCACGTTTTGTCTTTGCTATGGGCAACTAGCTTTTCACGTATCGTCATGGCTCCCCTGACATCAGGATCGATTGTGGGAACCTCGTCTGGTGGCGGTGGCGGATTGATGCCGAGGATATTTTCGAGAACCCACACTCCACGCGTCACGGGCGAGGTATCGATGCCGTTGGCGCTGACGGTCAGCACACAGGCCATTCCCAGCAATCCACCTCGTTGTCGGTTTTCGGCGAGACTGACACGTTGAAAACCATCGGCTTGCTTGAGGGTATCTTGTTCGGGCAAGCGGTAGAGTTTGGCGAGTTTATTATCGACGAACGTATAATCCGCACTGAGAAAATCGTTCACCGAACCGTTGTTTACAAGCAGGTTTCGAAAAAACCTTCGTGCCTCTTCCTTCATGGATTCAGGTAAGTTCTCTGCGTAATACTCATTTGCGGATTTTCGCGGCGGAGGTAAATTACCGATATCTCGAAGGTTCAGCCAGCTATCGAGAAAGCCATTGACGAAAGCGTCCGAACGCTGATCATTGAGCAATCGGTTTACTTGCGTTTTCAGTTCATCCGGCTCCGTCAAGCGGCCTGACTGCGCCTCACGAAAGAGGGGTTCGTCCGGGGGTCCCGACCAGACGGCATAGGAAAGTCGGGAAGCAAGATCGAACGGGCGCAACGCGCTCTCTGTCTCGGGTGTTATTTCACTGAGGTAAATGAACGACGGAGAACACAGAATCATCTTCAGGGTATCCAGAGTGGCCTGTCGGGGGGGCGTTTGTTTGGATAAACGCTGTTGATAGAACGCTTCGATCCGGGTGCGATCGGAATCGACAAGTGGCCTACGATAGGCTCTCTGCGCAAAGGAAAAGAGCTGCTGAAGAGCTTGCTCAGGTTGAAACCCACCTGGTCCAAAAATAGCGTTTTCCTCTTTTTCTCCACCGGGTTCCGAAAGCGGCCCCCGGATTTTGATCTCTCCAATTTTTAAATGAGGAAGCGCTCCTTCGCGGAGCAGAGTAGCACGACTCACGCCTTCCTTGGGGTTCTTGAACTCTTCCTTGTAACGTTTGTTGGTCTCGATTACCGACGCCCGCGATTCGTAGGGACCGTTCGGGAAGATAAAACGAGGGGTCTGTCCTTCCTCTAACCATACGCGGAAACTCCGCCACTCGGGCTGCTGATCCGGAACGATTGCGGTACCGAGGATTGGTTCGATAGCTTGCGGGTAATGGATATGCCCCTTGGTTACGTCACCCGGAACGACGGCAATTTGAAATGGTTCGGAAAAATCGATTCGAAATATTTTTGGATCGTAATGTGTGTCGCGGTGCATTGCCTGAACGTGAATCTGGATGTCGTACAATCCCGATACCGGGACGCCGTCAAGAAAATCTTCAATGTGCGCATAACCCCCTTGTCGTGTATCTGTGTTTGGCTGCTCATAGAGACACAGAAACTTGAATTTGAAAACGCTCTGATGAGATCCGGTTAGTTCTTCGTATTGTCGGAAATTGTCGGTAAAGTGCCACGACTTGGGTTGCATTGCTGGTTTTCCAAGCCGAGCGTCCACAAGACGCGAGGCGGCCTGGAAATATTGGTCCAGTAGAAAACCTGAGGTCACCAGTGTTTCCCCGATGGTATCCATGTGCTGGCTGGTGTTGTCCTTGGGAAATTCCGCTGTCAGTCCCAGCGTATCGACTCGACGATCAAACAAGGTTGCCAGTGTGGCTTCGTACTCACGGTTGGACAGCCGACGCATGACCGTGCGTCCGCCTGTGGATCTAAACGTTTCACGCGCTATCAGGATGCTGTGCCGCAGCTGGTTAATCACACCCAGTCGCTCATCATCGGTTGGCTGGTCAGAATCCTCCGGAGGCATCACTTTCAGGGTTACTTGGTCAATGATTTCATCGGCAGTGACTAACTGTTGCACCGTCGTGATGGGCAATTTGAAAGAATCAAACTCTCGCTCACCTTCTGCGACGTCAGCGTGATGGCACTCGGTACAGTATTTGGCGATGAACTTTACCACGACCGAGTTGTCCGGTAGGGGCGGATCGGCAGCCATGACCGAGACAAGCGGCGCCATGTAAACGGTGAAGACGCGACAAGCGATGTTGAGCAGGCTGAGTCCGTTATCCCTGAGCAGATGCATGGCGTTTGCGTTTAAGAGAAGGTACCGGTGCTTGTCCCAAACGAATCCTTCTCTACGCCGAGCCGTTGAGCGATGTCAACGAACAGGTTGCAGAGCGGAACCTTACCAGCGCCTTTGGAGGGGACCTGCTTGAACTCACCGGTGCCGTAACCGCAACCCGCCATAAGTATCGGCAAATCGCTGTTGGTA
>JAPKCI010000319.1 GCA_028823035.1 Rubripirellula sp. | reverse complement strand
CTGATCTTGCTTGGTTAGCGTTTGGGGAACCAAGGCGGGGGGTATGGATGCCAGCGGGCAACCGGATGCCGTCAATGAGCTGAAGCAACAGGCGTATCAACGGCCACTCGGCGGCGGTGTGGACCTTTCTCAGGAAGATCCGAGCACACACCGGCACGCCACGGCACCAGCCCGTGAGGAGGCGAAGGACTCAGCCCTATCGATGTGCTCGACATGAATACTGCAACACTCCAGTACAAGGTTCTTGCTCTTTAGCGTCGCGTGGCCCCGTCTGATTTACCTACTGCAGTTGGTTGTTGTGGCTCTCAGGGTTCCTGAATTCTCCTTTGGCAGGATTCGCATACCCGATGGGGTCAGGAACCAGAGGCTGCTGCACGCCATTGAGAGAGCCCGTTTGCGTCTGCCACTTCGCTCTGTGCTGAAACAGGTTGGTGCGTCACGCACTCGGTGCGTCACGCATGGAGCGGAAAGCAGAAGCGTGGACTTGATGATCCGCCGCGTCCGGTCAAAAACTATAGCTGAGCATCGAACATTGCGAAAATTGGACCTTCACCTGTTTGGCAGGGATGCATCTCAGCAGAACTGGCGTGCCTGTTGACGTCGGCAATGTTTCCGCGATCGTTCTGATCGGACCGAAGGCCAGCCTCGATTACGCACAGAATTGACCCTGCAGTTTTATATTTCACTTCACACCAATCAATGTCTCAGATTTTCTGCACCACCGAGACGCCGATGAAATGCATTCTGCAACCGTGGCAGTTGATGCTGTTCATTCTTGCCCGTTGGGTCAATCGACAACAACAAGAAGTCATTGACTACCTTCGAACCGAGAATTCAGTTCTCAAAGAGAAGTTTGGCAAGCAGCGAATCTTGCTAACCGATGATCATCGTCGCTCGCCTTGCTGCCGAAAACCTTGCGGAGTCCAGGTGAAAAGATGGATTCACTGGACCGTTCGTTACTTAGTAACATCGGCATGGGATTGATGCGACGCTCATCGCGTGGTACCGCATCCCTCAGGATTTTTTAGAGATCGTTCGTCGTCATGGGCAAGTTTGCTGTGGTTTTTCTTGCTCTGAAAGTCGACCACGCAGTTGATGGGGCAGTTGAGCGTGGAGGCACTTAGACGATGCAATTTAGTGAGGAATTCAACTTAGCATGAAACGGTAGATAACGCCTCATCGTGCAAACAGCTGCTTTTCAAGTGATGTCGAAATCGGTGGAGACGACCGAGGCATGCGATATTGTCCTCAGAGTTTCCACAGTCGCTCTTGCCGGTCGCGTGGAACACCAATGGTATTGAGTTTAACGAAGCTGCTCTTTCTGTCGGTTCCCACAAATCACTTGTCATGCGGGTGCATGCCAAACTGAGAAAATGCTTCGCGTGGAAACTCGCTTTGGAGGAAGAACCGATGCGTTCTGAGAGCACTGCTCCCCGACGGGGGGGGCGAGTAACACTTGCATGCAGAGGGGACCTTGCGTTAGTCTCCCTTAGCCTATTTGAGGGGTGAGGTAGAGACTTCGCCACATCTTTGTCACATGCTCGGGGAATTGCTTTGCGATCGAACAACGGTTCATTGATGCGAGAATTGATTCGTCGGAATCGTAAGCGGCGGCTGATTGTTGAAACGCTTCAGTCGCGGTGTTTGCTTGCCGGTGACTTTGGCATTGCAACGACGGATGTGCCGCTGGAGATGAAGCCGGATGTGAATCGCGATGGTGTGGTATCGCCGGTCGACATTTTGTGCGTGATTAATGCGATCGGATCTAATACAACGTTAGACGAGAACCCACTGACGGATGCAGATCAGGATGGCGATATCACCATCAATGACCTCGATACCGTTTTCGGATCGTTGGGCGAGCAATCCGATCCGCATACAGGGCTGTTGAAAAATACAGGGCTGTTGAAAAATACAGGGCTGTTGAAAAATACAGGGCTGCAGTTTGGTTCAGGGGAAGCCGCGCAAGCACCAGATTATTCAGCTTTCGGCGGGGCACCGTCCGACCGTGATGATTTTGGTAGCTCTGACTTGGGTAACTCCTCGGGTGCAGGCGACTCCTCGGGTACGGGTAACTCCTCGGGTACGGGCGACTCCTCGGGTACGGGCGACTCCTCGGGTACGGGCGACTCCTCGGGTACGGGTAACTCCTCGGGTACGGGTAACTCCTCGGGTACGGGCGATTCCTCGGGTACGGGTGGCTTCTTGAACACAGGCGGTTCTTCAGGTTCACTGCCAAGCACGCTTGATTGCATGTCCGTTGAGGACGCGTTCTCTGAAGGGTGTGATTGGGATCCACCCCAGTCGGGTAGCATTGGCGACTTTGTCTGGTACGACAAAAACGGTGATGGGTTACAAGACGCTGACGAGAACGGGTTGTCAGGAGTGAATGTCCGGCTTTCTGAGTGGCAAGGCAATCAGTGGGTTCCGTACGCCGACACGTTCACCGATTCAGAAGGTCACTATCGCTTTGAAGATTTGAATCCTGGTGGATATTCTGTTTCATTTTTCGCTCCGATTGATTTTGCGTTTTCACCAAGGGGGGCAGGATATGACGACAAGATTGACAGCGATGCAGGTCAGTACACGTTGTTTCTCAACGAGGCAGATGAACGCGATGACATTGATGCGGGATTCATCCAATCATTCTCGGTAGACATTGACACCGATAGTGATAACACGGGGCGACTGGACCGTTCGATCGCAGAAGACAGTATCGAACTGGAAGCGCCTGGGAACATTCTACTTTTGAATGGCGATGACGATAACGCTGATGGGATACCGGACTATGAACATCAGTTTGACGCAGATGATTTTTCGCGGAACTATCACGATGACGATTTAGAAGAGGTAGCGCTGTCGTTTGGTTCCCGCACCACCGATTTGGATGGTTTTGAACTGGAGTTAAGCGGAGCTGATGCGTCCAGCATCGAAGTTTATTCTTCGCCTTTCAAGCATCCCTTGGTGAGTAAGTTTACGATCGGTAGTGATGAAGTTCTGCCGAGTGTGTGGGTCGAAGGAGTTGAGGCAGGTGTCGGAATCTTGACTTGGACATTATTCCGGCCTGATGGCGAACTGGTTGCATCTGATGCGGTGTTGCTCACGGTCGTGGACGGTGATCTTTCGGCCCACCGACAGCAAACTCCCGTTTTTCGTGATTACATCATACCGCCTGAGATGGAAGATGCCGAAGCGATAGGGATTCGCATCAATGGTGATGACGATGATGACAATGGCGTTTCTGACGGCATGCAAAGGCAATCTGTACCCGGCGAAGATGATTTGATGCAATTGGATACGGTTGTTCTGTCGGGTGGGCCTGGAATTGAGTGGGTGATTGAACGATCAAACACTCATGTTTCCGTTTGGGATAGCCCTAAAAGGAATGCACCGATTCTGGGTACCAAGTTCGGGCACCCAACCAGAGGGACACCTCCCAATGATGCGGTGATTTTCAAGGATGACAACCTCAGTCGCCAGAGCACACAACTGTGGGTTGAGTCGCCTCACTTGCCTGGCGGACAATCAACCATTTCGCTCTATGCCCGCGCGAAAAATACCGGGAACGGAAAAGTGGTTGCGGATACCGTTAGCTATAAACCGTTCGAGAGTATCACGATTACATGGATGGGGGAATTCGCGGTCCCCAATGATCCTGCTGACCAATATGATAATGGGAATAAGGATGGCATCATGGAGTGGGCCATCTATCAATACCACGATGGCTATGACATTTATGCGTTTGAGGAAGCGGACACCCCGTATTTCAGCAGCATCGGGCCGGCATACGAGGAGATCAAAAGTGCCGTCAACCACCGTGGTGTATCCGACGTTGCGTTAACGGGTTACAGCCATGGCGGCGGCGTTGCCTATCTCATGGGATGGCACTTGTCGGCCACTTACACGGAGCAACACAACCTCCTCGCGCCGCCATGGCCGCGTGAACCAGCACCCGGAATCAAAAAGCCGTTTGAAATTGTGTTCACAGGATACATTGACGCTATAAGACAAGATGGGTTGTGGCCTACTTCTTGGACAGCAGAGACCAGGTTGCCACCCGGTTCGCTCTATCATGTAAACCAATACCAGACACATTTTGCATTGCCAACCTTATGGATAGGCGGCGCTCCGACCGTCAACCAGACGGAAACGCCAGTTGATCTCAAAAACTTTGATCGCACTTATCTGGGTGCCACGCATTCATGGATTGATGATGAGCAGATTGTGCTTGAATGCTTGGAAGAACATTACCAAAAGCAAGTCAATAAGTGATCGAAGGTTTTATTTGGAATCGTTCTGTGGATGAGCGGGTTGGGCGTTAACTCTCTTATTCGGCTTCAGGGAATGGGTGGGCACCGGATCAATGCGTCATGGCATAGGTGACGATGTTGATGCCCAGCGGGTACGAGACACGAACGGAGTACTCTTTGAAGTACTCGGGCGATTCGCCCTCGCGTTCCCAGCCGTCGCCGATGTCGTTGTTGTGGCACAGTAACGCCATCAAGCGATTAGAGTCGTCAAAGAAACCCCAGAAGTGCGGGGCTTCGTCACCTTCCGGATCACCGTGCCAATACTCGAACGTATGACCTCGTTGCCATGCCCGGATGCTGGGGACTTGGGGGGTGCCCTTGAGATCATAAACGAGGTGAAAGATCTCGTGATCCGGGCCAAGTTCGCGTGGCTCACGATCGGGGAAGACCCGCTTCATCTCCGAGTAGACGTGCCGCCAACCACCCGGCGCCCAAAAGTCGTCTGCCATCATGAAGCCGCCGTTGAGCAGGTAGCGGCGTAGCGTCTCCGCATCTTGATCACTCAGAATCATTTCGTTGACATTCGACATGAAGATGAATGGATAGTCGTACAAATCCGGATCGGTAAACCGCAGGACTTTGCCGTTGGGATCCACCTTCATGGATGTCAGCTCTTGCAATCGCGCCGAAAAATTCCAGTCGCAATCGGGAAAGTCATTGTCCCACTGAGCACCCGGACGATATTGAAGCGAATCGTATCGAATACGCACAAAGGTAAAGACATCGTTCTCGAAGCCATCGTCAAGCGTCCATGTCGGGTAGTCGTTGCGGCCTGCTACGGAATTCCGTCCGCCGCTAAATCCGTTGCGAAACTGCGCCACACCGATGGCGGCGAAAAGCGAGAGCCCGATGGCAGTCACGAACGGAAAAATTCTGTGTCTTATCAAAGATGGATCTGGTTTGTCTGCAAGGGACTGTGTGCCGGAATCTTAAGTCTTAACTCAAGCCGTTTCAGTCTGACCAACCCGTCGGATGTTGAGGTGTCGGTGACTAGGCTCGCGTGTTCCAAGCAATGTGTTAGGGGGTGGGTTTGTCTCTGAGGTTGTTAAGTTTCCTCGCGAGCAAGAATCGTGTCGAGCGAAAAAAAGGTTCTTTCCGCAATCTTGCTGAAAAAGGCATGGGGAACCTCTCGTACCCCCCCCACACGTTCAAAGCGGGCGTGTCAGGTCGGCACAAACCGCTTTTTCGAGGTGTGGAATGCGGTTGATGCCATCCTGGAGAACCGGCTGCCTGTGCATCAAGTTTCGCTGGGATCCTTGCCGTCAACTCAGCGGCCAGCGAGCTTCATGGAGCCGGGTTCTTCGAGAACGCTGCCGGTGTCTCCGGCATTCCAACCTGTGATGTGATTGGGCTTGCCGCGTTGAGCTGAACGCCTTTCCCAACGTGTTGCCCAAGGCGAGTCCGCTTCCTTGACTGAGAGTCTGCTTCCTTGACTGAGAGTCCGCTTCCTTGACTGAGAGTCCGCTTCCTTGACTGAATGGGGTTCGTCATCAAAGGAGTCGGCCTTGCTTGTTCGATGCTTTGGGCTCTAGGAATATCCATCGCGATCGCTGCAGCGGCCAGCAGTGGATCGTTGTTGCACATCGCTGGATCGCCAGCCACCATTGCGTTAATTCAATGCGTGAAATGAGCCTAGGTCGAGTCAACGCCTAGGTCGAGTCAGCCTTGAGTTTTGCTTGTGACCTCGGCTACGATTCATGATTGTATCGGCCGCAAATTTGTTTACTTTCTGGTGGTCAAAGATCTCGGCTGAATTTTTTGACCCCACGAGGATAGCCGTCTTGAAAAACGGTTGACTGACGACAGAGTGACGGCAAAAGCGAGTTCAGATGGTTTTTAGACGGAGTCGCGTTCGGTCTGCGATGTGTCCAAGGTACGGTTTGTCTTCGAGTAAAAGTAGATACAGCTTGCGACGAGAAGGACAGCTCCCAACAACGAAAGCGCATAGGTGAAGTCATGGAGAAATTCGAATCGGTTGATGTCGGATTGAAAGAAATCCTTGTAGATCTGGATGGCAACTGAACCGGTGTAACCAACTGAGTCGGCAATGTAGATCGCAAACACCGCGTTTCCGCGAAAATGAGTCGAGGCGAGCAGTCGTTCAAACAGGGCCGTTCCAAAGGGGACGTACGCAAGGTACGAACCGAGCCCAATCAATACCATCCACCATAGTTCTCGTCCTTGAAGCAAACCCACGTCAAGCATCA
>JAPKCI010000318.1 GCA_028823035.1 Rubripirellula sp. | reverse complement strand
AGTGAATGCACCGCCACCGAATGCACAACCACCGATTCCGAATCGATCGGTGCCGCGACCACCGCCTGCGAAACCACCTGCGGGCGCACCGTCCCTGGAAAATCAGTCGGACAATGGTGGTGTAAACGGGCCGGCCCTTGATATAGACGCGGCGGAGATTTTATCACCCGGGCCTCCGGAGGCGGTCACCGCTGCAGAACACGACGGATCGGTTCGCAAAGCCGCTAAGGAAGTGACCCCTATTTCACTTTAGGGCAGTGAAAGGGCAGTGAATTTAGAGTCGAGACCCGATTGAATTTGATGTTCTTGGCAATGACGATGGGATTGCGTTTGGCGAATTTGCTGACCAGCTAGTTTTATTTTCCGGCTTGGTTTTGGTTTGTGATTTGCGCACGACTTGCGGCTTGATTTCTTTAGCGGGATCCATCATGCGCGTCCCAGCCAGACATATTTATGTGTGTTGCCTTCCGAGGATCGAGACAGAAATAACCGGCCGATCGGTTGCATTTTTTCGGCGGGCAAGTTCTGAAGTTTTAAACCGCACGCCAGCATCAGGCAGTGATGTGCGTGCCTGGTTCGATGTGCGTGTCTGGTTCGTGGACCAGCTGCGGATACGCGACATTGCGTTGGCTCAACTGATGAGCTGTTGGATCATTTTTCCCTCATTCACGGTTGGCCGTTCGAGGCGTCCCTGGTGATTGTAGGAAAGTTTCAGGCGATCCAGACCCAACAAGTGAAGAATACTGGCGTGGATATCGTGCACGTGGGCGCGATTTTCGACTGCGTACAGACCCAGATCATCAGTTGAGCCAATGACCTGTCCACCATGCACGCCTCCGCCTGCCATCCACATTGTGAACCCGGTGGGATTGTGATCGCGACCATTCCCCTTTTCACTCATGGGGGTTCGGCCAAACTCACCTCCCCAAACGACCAGAGTTTGGTCGAGCAGGCCTCTTCTTCGCAAGTCAGTCAGCAGTCCGGCGATGGGTTTGTCAACGCTACCGCAGTACTTGGTGTGGTTGGCTTCGATTCCTGAATGGGCGTCCCAACCGCTGCCAGTTCCGCTGAACAGTTGAATGAAGCGAACTCCACGTTCGACCATTCGTCGTGCCAACAGGCAGGTCTCACCAAAGCTCGCGGTTTGCTTGTTGTCCAATCCATACATGTCCCGGGTTTCCGCCGTTTCTTGGGTCAGATCAACCGCTTCGGGTGCGGCGCTTTGCATCCGGTAAGCGAGTTCATAGGCTCGGATGCGTGCGTCTAACGTAGAAATATTGGGCAGTCGCGAGGCATGCAGTTGGTTGATCTTGCGAATCAATTCCAGCTTCTGTCGTTGCCGTGGTTCGTCGATGCCCTCTGGTAGCTTGAGATTGGCGATGACTTCATCGCCGGGACCCTCACCGACCGGGGTGCCCTGGAAGGTGGCTGGCAGGAAACCGGGACCCCAGCTGCGGACACCATTGGTTCCAGGTTTCTTTTGGTCCTTCATGACAACGAACGCTGGCAGTTCTTCGCTTTCACTACCGAGTCCGTAGGTTACCCAAGCACCGAGTGAAGGACGGCCAGCAATGATGCTGCCTGTGTTCATGAGATTGCATCCGCCAGAGTGGTTGATGCCTTCACCGTAGCACGATCTCAGGATTGCCAACTCGTCGGCATGTTGAGCAACATGAGGAAACCAGTCACTGATTTCAAGTCCGCTTTCTCCGTAACGGTTCCACTTGCGTTGGCACGCGAGCAGAGGTGCACCTTTCTCGCCCATGGCCGTGATCGGTTCGCGAAAAGATGCGGGTAGCGACTGCCCTGCCAAGTCATTAAGCAGTGGCTTGCGATCGAACGTATCCAGCTGACTGGGGCCGCCTTCCATGAACAGGAAAATGACGCTCTTGGCGCTGGCTGGGTGATGGCAACCGGGTGTCGCTATGCCATTCTCGATGATGTCGGCTTCCGCCAGCATGCCGTTCAGTGCCAGTGCACCAAAGCCTGCGCCCGCCTGTGCCAGAAACTGACGGCGATTGTTCACAGGTTGAACGTGGGGGATATTCACCCGTTGGCATAGACTCGATTGATTGGGGTGCGCGTCATTGGATGTCGCGCGGTTGGTTTGCACCATGATTTACTCGATGAACAGAAATGCATTGCTGTTGATCAGGATGTGGCAGACATCTGCCTCACCTTCTTTGCTACTTGCTGCCAACGGCGCAAGTAATTCGATTGTTTCCTTGTCCGCTGGTAAGCCACTGATGACTTCGTGTGCGTGGTTCACAAATGCTGCTCCCCGCCGTGAACTCTCGACATGCGAGACTTTGGCTCTGACGCTGCTGGCAAACTGATTGGCAGCACCGATGATACGTGGGCTGTTCATCATCATCAACGATTGCGGTGCGGTTGTGGTCACATCACGTTTGGCGGTGCCAACCAAGCCGCTGGGGGCGTCGAGGGCGTTGAGCATTTCGTCATTGGAATTGCGTTTGCGCTGTAGATACAGCGACCTGCGACCGGGGGTGCCGGCAACGCTGGGTCCACCATACTGGCGCTGCAGTGCGTCCATGGCTACAAGCAGTGAATCGCGGTACTGTTCAGCGTCGAGTCGACGGACGGTACGATGCCAGTGCCATCGATTGTTGGGGTCGATCACCAACGCTTTTCCCTGCTGAGGGTGGTTGGCCGATTGTTGATAGGTCTGGCTGCAGACGATTTCACGCTGAAGCTGCTGGATGTTCCAATCGGATTCAATCAGGTTTGTGGCAAGGTAATCGAGCAATTCTGGATGTGAAGGGAGTGTTCCCAATCGTCCAAAATCATTTGGACTTTCGACCAGCCCGGTACCAAAGTGATACTGCCACAGCCGGTTTGCGAGGACTCTTGACGAGATGGGATTTTGTGGTGAAGTGAGCCACGAAGCCAATGCTGTGCGGCGTCCCGTTGATTCGATCGGCGAGTTTCTTTGATCCGGGAAAGGCGACCCGCCAAATACGGTCGGCGCACCAGGTTGAAAGGACTTGCCTTGGGGCCGGCCTGGCAGCCGTGTCGCCCGTATCTCTCCGGTTGCATCCGCAACGGTGATTAAATCCGCGACGGCATAGGGATTGGCATTGAGCAGTGACAGTTGCTCGAGAATCGCCTTCCGTTTTTCATTCCGCTCTTTTCCGATTTTCGTGGCGACTTTGGCTGCGGTGATACCCTCGTCTATGATTTGGCGACCAACGAGGTAAGCGATCTGGTGTTCATAGGTTGTTCGCTTGGCGGCTGCCTTGTGATACATGGCTTGAACATTCAGTGGAAAACGATCGATAGCGCCGTCGGCAAGTGCTTTGACGTCATCGTCTTCAACCTCGGCCAGTTCTTTCAACAGTGCGTTAACTTTTTCAGTCGCTTCCCTGGACATTGGTTTGGATGGTTGTCGGTCCAGGAACAGGATCGGTTCAAATACACTGCGGAATCGAAAGTAATCGCTGCGTGGGATGGGATCGAATTTGTGGTCATGGCATTTGGCGCAAGCGAGTCCGGTGGCCATGAATATGTCTGCCGTAACATCCGTCATTTCGTCAACGATGTTCTGCCATTGCCCCTCAGCATCTCTTTGATTGAACTCATAGATTCCCAGCCGCAACAGACCAACTGCCGCCAGAGCGGATTCATCGTTCGGTGCAATTTCGTCACCAGCAAGTTGCAATGCGACGAACTTGTCATAGGGCATTCCTTGATTGAAAGCGTCGGAAACAAATTGTCGATAACGCCATGCTTGGGGACGGAATGAGTCAGCACGCCAACCGTCAGATTCAGCGAAGCGAACCAAGTCGAGCCACAATCGAGCCATCCGTTCTCCATAAGCCGGGGTGGCGAACATGCGGTCAACCAGCCGACCGTATGCATTGGGGCGGGCGTCTTGCACAAATTGCTCGATCTGTGCTGGTGTGGGCGGCAGACCGAGCAGGTCCATGGACAGTCGTCGGATCAAACGCCGGCGTTCAGTGGTTGGTGCGCGATGCAGGCCGACTTTGTGCAATGTGCGGTCGATATAACGATCAATTGGCTGGCGAGAGATGATTCCGCCGTCAGCGGCAGGTATGGTCCCCGGTGCCAACGGTTGGGCAGCCCACCATTTCTGTTTCACTGTCTCATCACTTTCGGCTGCAGGCGGTCCTGCTTTGGGCCAGAATGCTCCCTCACGAACCCACGTCTCCAGTATTTTTTTTTGTGGTGGTGTTAGTGGCCCACTGGGAGGCATCTCCAGATCCTGATATCGAATCGCCGTGATCAGAAGGCTGTCGTCAGGTTTACCAGGCACGACAGTCGGTCCGCTCTCACCGCCCTGTTGGATTGCGTCAGCAGTGTCGAGTCGTAAACCACCTTCGGTCTTTTTGGCAGAATGACATTCAAAGCACTTTGCGACCAGAAGCGGGCGTACCTTGTTTTCAAAAAAACGCATTTTGGCGACATCATCCGCGGTCGAACCATCCGCGGTTGTTTGCAGCAGGCATAGGCAGGCAATGATGGCCAGAGCTGCCAGCTTGCAGATTGTCAGCAATGCCACGGGCAATCCGTTCCCATGCTTCCCCCCGCTCCACCAGTTTGACAACTTGGGTTTGTCAGCGAAGTAATGCGAATTCATGCTCAGCATCTAGCGACCATGAGATGGAGAGGAAAGCGGAATGGCGGGATCTCACTCACGTCCATTCTGGCAATGTCACGCGAGCTTTCCATTGTACTTGATATTCCGTCTAGGGATCACCACGATTTCTTGATTGCCGTGCTTTCGGTGTTTCGGCTGGATCGCTTACTGAGACACCCGTATTCGATCAGCGGATAACTGAATTCGAACTGTGATCATGCTGGTCGAGCCGCTTCGCGTGCTTCCTGGCGAGCGGTCATGATCAGCTGGACAGCGTCATAGGTGGCGTGCGCCGCAATGGGAACGAGCAGGTTGCCGGTGTAGAGTACCAGTCCTCCAAAGTACAGTCCCATCAAAGCAGCAAGGACGATGTAAGCTTTGGTGATCGGATGAAAAAGTCCAAACACAATCGACGAAATGACCAAGGCGATACCTAGTACCAACGGAGCGTCTGCGGGGCCAGCGATTCCGGTAAGGCCGATTCCATCTGCAAGCCAGTACATTAGCCAGCCACGAAACAGCAGCTCTTCGCCGATGCCGGCGCAAATACTGACCATGATCAATTCAGCAGGACGCAGTTGCAACAACGCCTTGATCATTCCCTCGTCAGTTAATCGTTCAAGTTCACGAATCGATTCCCAGGGAATTCGACGAATGATTTCGATTCCCAGCAAGATGGGCCCCGCGGCGAGGCAGCCGAGAAAGATGCTGTTCAGGATGGGCCAAATGTCGTCCGGGTTGAATTCCGGTACTGTGGCTCTGGCAGAAGGACCGAGAGCCCAGCCCAGAAACAACGCGATTGCAGCTAGAGCGAGTTCGAACGCCGCCGCGGACAGAAAAACCTGATCGGGTGTCTGCTCAGCGTCGTCGTTTTCTTCTGAGGACATGGGGTCACTGCTTCGGCACATGACCGGATGGTCGGCTGTAGAATAAGATCAAGAAAAGTGGGTCCCCACTATTCTTGCACAAAAATCAGGTTCGAGTAGGTCTTACCAGAGAACTGGACCGTCATTCTTGGTTCAATCTCTGGTAGGCGGATGTCGAGCCGCCTAGATTAGACGCTTATGTCGATTTGCAGGTTTCGCTTGCTCGCCGCAGAGTAGTGTTACTGCAGGTCCACCGGGATCGTAAGGTCAGTTTGGATATTCTCTGCAAGCACGTGTCGTGTTTTGTGATTCCTGAATCGGCTCTGCGGTTGCTGTTTCGTCTACGCAGGTTATTGGCATCGTGAAGTCGCAGTGTTTGATCAGTTTTGGCAGTAATCTAGGTGATCGATGCGCGCTGATTGCCGAAGCCGCTCGCGCTGTCGCTGATTTACCGCAGGTGAACAAACTGAATACCAGCCGTTTGTTCGAGACGCCGCCAATCGGCGGTCCCACAGGACAGGAGCCGTTTTTGAATGCCGTCGCCGCTTTTGACACGGAGGCTTCTGCGCGAGAGATTTTGGCCGCGTTGCAGGGTATTGAAACCGAATTGGGGCGTCAGCGACGACAGCGTTGGGATGCGCGAGCGATCGATCTGGACGTCGTTCTGCATGGTGAATTGGTCGGGGGTGGGACCGGCCTGATTGTTCCCCACCCACGGTACACCGCACGACAGTTTGTGCTTCAGCCGGCGTGTGATGTTGCTGCCAATTACCGTGATCCGCGTTTTGGTTGGACCTTGAAACGTCTCACCGAGCATATTGGACAGGGGGTGCCCTCACTTGCTCTGGTCGGCGGCGACTTGTTGATCCGCGAGGAGCTTTGTCAGCGTCTGGAGTCACAATTTGGGATTCAGACGTTCGCAGCTAAGCCGCTCGCTGAGCCGATGAAAGTGGTGGGAAACGCTCCCGCACCCATGGGCGATGCGGATCATTCAGGATTAAAGCAACCCTTGGACTCCAGCCAAGCTGACTCCGACGAATTTGAAGCGAGAGGTCCGGCGGCTGACGCTGGGCAAGACGCTGGGCAAGACGCTGGGCAAGACGCTGGGCAAGACGCTGGGCAAG
>JAPKCI010000076.1 GCA_028823035.1 Rubripirellula sp. | reverse complement strand
GGAAACGCCGCCTGAAATCGCGACTCGCAACCCTGCGGCTCGCAACCCTGCGGCTAACGATGCGAAGCGGACGTCCATGCCAGGGTTCTGCAAACGGTTGGATGCAGCAAGCGAACAACACCAGCCACATCATTGCTTCACCACGACCAAGCAAGAAGGATACTCGCCGAATATCAACACGCGACATCAACGCTGCAGGGGCTTCGCGAAACCGTAACTCCATGAAGCGGGCGGTCAAGAGCCACGGCATTAGCCGCATGCTGTTGATGCGTCGCTTTCAAGAAGAAAAAACGAAAAAGGCCGGACGCGCTTCGACTCGTCGCGCGTCCGGCCTCAAAGTCAATCCTGACTTTTCGCCTATCCGATTCGTTGTGCAGACCCAGTGCATCCTGCGGTGGATCACGATCTTCCGTAATCATGGGCTTCGGTAATGTGTCGGTCACTTCCGCGTTGGCATCCTGCCTGCGGCAAGAGCGCGAATCCGTGCGCCCGGGCTGTGACATAACTTCCGAAACACTCACAAACGATTCGGTAGTGTCACATCCTTGTGATTCGACTTTCCTCAGTGGGATTGTCTATCAATTTAACAGCTCGCAAAACTGGCTCGCTGGAATGGTTAATGAAACGCAACCAATTGGTTGACGCCCGTCGAAAGCAACTGCCTTCGACTATGATTTCAGTACGATAACATATTTGACTACGCGACCAAACGCAGATCTTGATCAATCCGTTGATTTACTCCATCAACAAATTCTTCGAAGATGCGGATATCCAAAGCCGAAGCGGCACCGCACTCAGGATGAAACTGAGTACCGACTGCAAACCAGTCCATCATCTCGCTCTCGATCGCCTCCACGACTCCGTCGGGACACTTTGCAGTGACACGGAAACCAGGAGCAACTTCATCAATCGCCATGTGATGCCGACTGCTGACCCGAATTTCACCGTCACCGTACACCCGTCCGATCAACGAATCGCTGACCACATCCAATGTGTGTCGATGATTAGCATCCTGAGGGTCGTGGTGCGGAACAGCGGCCGGCAGGTCCTCTTTGATGTGCAGAAAAAGATTACCTCCCTGCTGCACATTCAACAGTTGCATGCCAGTTCCGATCCCAAGGATCGGCATACGCCGTTCGGCAATGTCTGCCATTGAAAGCCGATCGCATGCTTCCCGAACAGGATCGAGAGGCCGCACGCTTGGATGAAGCATGAAGCCGTCATTTCTGGGGTCAAGGTCGGCACCGCCGATCATGACGAAACCGTTGAGCTGGTCCAACACGTGCGAGATCGCGGTTGGATCGTCCATCGGTGGCAGCACTACCGGAATTCCACCAGCCGAAATGATCGACTGATAATACCCCGCTGCGATATAACTGTACGCAGGCATCGTGCGAGCGGCGGCCCGATAATCGGCGTTCATTCCGATCAGTGGTTTATTCGACATCCGAAAGGTCCTCTTCGAATTCGCGAATGAAAATGATGATGCAGACTCGTCCCGCATCGCCAAGCTCGAACCAAATTTGCAAGATCTCTGCCGTTCCCTTACTGCAAGGTCAGAACGGATTGCAGTGACCCTGAGAAAAACATTGCTTTGAGTCTCTCGCCGCGTTCAAATGCGACAAAAAACTGTAATCGTCAACGGATCTCTGTGGATCAGCCACTTCTCGCAAACTTAATTCAAAAGCCTGATTGAGCAAGGCAACGTCACCTCACCCGTGTTGGGGCGAAAACTTAACCCCCCAATCCCCGTGATCCAAACGTTTTCTACATATTCACCAGACACGCCGCGACAGCACTACAGGCAGTGATAGCATTAGCTTTTTTTGATAGCAACGTGAGCGCATTGAACTGGTTCAGGTACGATGATCTGTTCGGTATAACGTGGCTTTAACCGATTCAAACAACAACTTTGAGCGATCAGTGCGATTCGAAAACGTGTATCTGGAATCGATCGGTGCCGAGATTCCGACAGAAATCTGGACCAGCCAAGCGATCGAGAAACGACTGGAACCGCTCTATTCGCGTCTAAAACTGCCCGAGGGCCGCTTAGAATTGATGAGCGGCATTGCCGAGCGACGCGTTTGGCCCGCCGGCACTTTCCCCAGCGGCCCCAGTATCCGCAGCGGGAATCATGCATTGGAAGCCGCTGGGATCGATCGTGATCGCGTGGGCTGTTTGATTCATGCCAGTGTCTGTCGTGACTTTCTGGAACCGGCCACGGCCTCGCGAGTCCATCACGGACTTGCGCTTTCGAATCGGTGCTGGGTCTACGATGTTTCCAATGCCTGCTTGGGACTGATCAATGGTGCGGTGCAAATCGCCATGATGATTGAATCAGGAGCCATTGACGCTGGGATTGTGGTTGGTACCGAGAACAGCCGACCACTTCTGGAACAGACGATCAAAAGTTTGAATCAGAATGAATCGCTAACAAGGAAAACGGTCAAACCTGCCTTCGCATCGCTGACCATTGGCTCAGGCAGCTGCGCATGGCTGTTAACCCACCGCAAACTTTCAACTACCGGCACACCGATCGAGGCCGCAATTGCAGAGGCGAGAACCGAGTTCCACGATCTGTGCATGAGCGATGACGACGCAGCGGGGGCCAGCATGCAACCCTTGATGGACACCGACTCCGAACGTTTGATGGCCGAGGGTATTGCGACCGGCATCGCCGCCTTCGAACGTTTGCTGGATGAAACAGGCTGGACCCGAGAACAAATCGATCGATCGATCTGCCACCAAGTCGGATCACGCCACCGAACCGGGATGCTCGATGCGATGGGGCTGGACCCCAGTCGTGACAGCATCACCTTCCCAAAACTGGGAAATACCGGATCCGTCGCCCTGCCACTCTCGCTGGCGTGGGCCGCTTGGTCAGGTGAAATCGAGCGGGATGATCGCACCACCCTGCTCGGAATCGGATCGGGCATCAACAGCGTCATGCTGGCCGCAAAATGGCAGAACGTTGCCTTGGGAGGCAATCTTGACCTGCTTCAGCCAGACCCACCAGCCAGCGATCGGCGGCCTGAGTAGACAGCGGTGTTCACGCGCAGCGCGACACGATTTTTTAACGCGACACGATGACAATCCAGGCCAAGGTGCGGAAGAGAACTGGCAACCCACGGCCAATCCGCATGCGATTCAGCTGACCGACGTCTCTTGACTCGCCCGGTTCAACGCCTGCTCAACACGCTCCATCAGAGGGTCTGGGGACAGAACAACAGACGGTGCCTGCCGCGACACCGTACCTTCAAAGTCCTCTTGAGCCACAAACACAGCGTGGCAATGTTGGCATCCTACCGTGCATCCCAACAGTGATGCGCGAATCTGAATTCGACGACCACAGGTCGGACAAGACTGAGTGAAACGTACTGTCATGAGAAGAACTCCGTTTGTCATTTGATAAGCAACTGACGTCCGAGAAGGAAAGATAGTAACCCTTAACCTCCCCCAACGCAACCTGCTTAACCAGTAAGGGGTTATGACTGAATAGCCCACTAGAGCGGTTCACACCCAATCCTTGCCACATGATCAGGCACTAACTACGCCGAAAACAGGAGAAAACACAGGAGTCCCCCCACCCGACTCCGACAAACTGGATCAATCAACCACCCAACGGGGGGGGAGGCGGGGGGGGTAGAAACACCCGAGTAATTCAATCCATCGGCTCAATCAACAGGATCCCTATCAGGGCTGTCAGGTTCGCTCTGTGCCCAGACTTGTCGGAGAGCCGCAGAAACGTTCCAGACCGATGCACTCACCGCGTGAGCAGCGTTCTGAGAGGCTGCTCTGGGTCTCGGCGGTGACCTCTCGAATCCCAGACAGGCAGCCTGCAGCGAGACTTATGGGCTTAAAAGGTCGGCCCGACCCTGATTCGACGCCCCGCAATCGAAAGCAACCGGGGAAAACTGGAGCATGCCACTGCCCGGCGTTCATTTTCGGGGGTTCATTTTCGGGGGTTCCCCAAGCAGAGCCTAGGCGAGACGGATAGAAGCAAAGAACTGCTGTCGGTGACGAATCACCACAAATCGCTTACGTTAACTAGCAGGACGCAGCAACAAGCACCGTTACCGCTATCCACGTTTGCCCAGTGAGATCCACGTTTGCCCAGTTGAGGTCTAACTGCTGGGTTCAATTGTCCACCATTTGCCAGCGCAAGGGATAAGGAACGCTGAGATGACTAAGAAAGTTCTATTCGTCTGCATGGGGAACATTTGTCGCTCGCCAGCAGGCGCAGCAGTGATGCAGCGGTTTGCGGAAGAATTCCGGGTTGATGTGGACATCGACTCTGCTGGCACTCACGGTTATCACGTCGGCGAAACGGTCGACGCACGCATGCTGGCTGCTGCGGAAGTTCGCGGTTACGAACTCACCAGCCGCGCTCGAAAGGTCACCCCGGAAGATCTTGATCCCGACCAGTTCGATTTGGTGTTGGCGATGGACACCGAGAACCACACGATCCTGCTAGAGATGGCGGGCGGCATCAAGACACACATCCGCATGTTCAGTGACTATCTGGATGATGATGATTGGCCGACTGACGTTCCCGATCCGTACTACGGTGAGGAAGACGGTTTCGACGAGGTGCTGGACATGCTAGAGGAAGGTTGCCCGGTCATCCTGCAGACCCTGATGGGCGAAAGTATTTTTGACGGCATGTTCGAGGAGTAATTGCATCTGCTATGCCAGTGAGTTTTTTTAACCCCTTGTTTGGCGTCTCAATCTTGCTTGGCTCGCCTTGTTCGCCGCACCCGCTCAAATCGCACGGCACACCCTACCGGGATAGTTTCTGCAACTTTGACAACCGTCTCGGCAAGCGTGGCATCAATCGCTGCTTCGACATAGCGTTTCGTAACATTTCTGCCTTCCGGACTGTCGTCCATTGCCCCCATGTAAACGACGTTTCGATCGCCATCGAGAACAAAGAACTCTGGTGTACGTTTCGCGCCAAAGTCTCTGGCAATCTTTTGAGTCTCATCAAACAGATAAGCGAACTGAAACCCCTTGTCCTTTGTTTTTTGCTTCATCGCGGGCAACAGATCCTCCGCAACCTTATTCACGTTGATCGCAACAACGGCAACCTGCTGCTTTGCGTATTTGTCATGCAACGCCAACAGTCGATCCTCGACATCGACGGCATAGAGGCAACTGTTGCACGTGAACACGACAACGACCACCTTTGACGACGCCAAATCAGACAGCGAATGTGACTTACCATCCACACCCGGTAAATCTTTCCAGGCAGGCGCACTATCACCTGGGCTGAGCACCGAGTTGTATTTGCCTGCTTGAAGCGATTGCGTCTGGCCGACGAGGACTATCAGAGTAGCAATGAACAGAATACGAATCATGGCGATGGTCGTCTCAGGTTACGGTGCGGCTATTGGGTATTGGGCAGAATCACGTATCATCAGTTTATCGCCTCAACCGCCTGAACTCGACCGCCTACTGGCATCTGGGATGCCGGCCCCACTTGATACCCACTTGAACCGTGACAAGCTTGATCCCGTTCTCAGCGGTAGCGATGAATCGGAATGAAATTCACCTTTTTGCCAACTGCCGCAACAGTTCTATTCCTCGGTGCAGTGTTTCGTCAGGAGCGGCAAAACTGATTCGAAAATGCGAGTCCCGGCTGCTGAAAATATTACCCGGAATGATCAACAACCCACGGGAAATGGCTTCTTCGACAAATGCAGATCCGCTTTCCACGGGGGCTTTGGGGAACACATAAAAAGCCCCGCCGGGTACCGTCAATTCGTAGTAGTCTTTCAGCCCCTCGACGACCAAGTCCCGTTTACGGCGATAATCGGCAAGGAATCCATCCAGTCTGACTTCCATGGCACGAATGGCTCCCCACTGGGCTGGCTGTGGTGCACAGACGAACGAATATTGCTGCAGTTTCAGCATCGCGTTCATCACTTCGGAAGGCCCATGCACATAACCGACTCGCCAACCGGTCATCGCATGACTTTTACTAAATCCGTCGATCACAATCGTCTGATCGTTGTAGGTCGCTGGCGAAACAAATTCATCGTCATAGTGAAACTGGCTATAAATTTCATCTGAGACAACCGCGATGCCCCGTTCGGCTGCCAACTCGGCGACCTGTTTCAATTCCTCTGCGGTAGCGGTGACACCGGTCGGATTGGCAGGGCTATTGAGCAGTATCATCTTGGTGCGTGGCGTGATGGCCGCTTCAATTTTAGCCGCGTCTAGGCGAAAGTCAGGATAGGAGTCGACCGGGACCGGGACACCTCCGCACATCTGCACCAACGCTGGATACATCACAAAGAACGGATCGAGGTAGATCACCTCATCCCCCGGGTTGATCATTGACAACATCGACAGCATCAACCCTCCACTGGTTCCGCTGCTGACAAAAACGTCGCGATCTTCGTGACCGGGATACTTGCCGGCGACCTCTGACTGCAAGCGTTCTCGCAGCGGTTCAATTCCCTGAGTTGGCGAATAGGCATTCTTGCCAGACTTAATCGCGTCGATCGCAGCCGCTTTGATTTCGTCGGGGACATCGAAATCAGGCTGACCAATGGACAAGTTGATCGGATCCTTGAGTTTCGCAGCCAAGTCAAAAACCCGACGTATTCCGCTGCTATCGAACGAACCAGCGCGATCAGAAATCCAGGGATGCATGTTTGAAACCAGTGGACATGAAAAGTAAGTGGGGGGTGAGGAGGCGTTCGTGGTTGGGCCCAAGACGAAGCCACCCTCACGCGGTTATGATCTGGCATTCACCAAACCAGCCCCAGTCTAACAAGCCCTAGCGGGTTCGCAGAGGAGGTCCCGATTGTGTCTGCAACTCGATTTATCGAACCCGTCATCCGCTTTTGCGCGGTCATCACTCGCCACGATGCTGCCAAGCACTGGGCATTGAAGCGATTAGCCGATCAGTGGGGCGAGGCCTCTGTCAGTTCCTGTGACATTCCCTTCAATGCAGGTGGGTATTACGCACCATCCATGGGCAACGACCTGCAAAAAACACTGGTTGCAGCATCAGGCTTTGTTGATCCGGCTGGTTTGGCCGACTGGAAAAATGCAACCAACCGCTGGGAACAGGATTATATCGAGGCCTCCGAGCACGAAGAACAACGACCGCTGAACCTCGACCCAGGCTACATGACGCAGGCGAAACTGGTGCTCGCGACGACCAAAGACCGGGACCACCGGCTGTATCTGCGTGATGGGATGTTCGCGGAAGTCACCCTGACTTATGTCGGTAAAAACTGGCAACACCATCGATGGACCTATCCGTCCTACCGGACCGAGGAAGTCTCACAATTCGCAAACCACTGCCGACAAAACCTCCGACGGCATCTCAAGGAAACACGACAGTTTCGTAGCCATCCCGAATAGCAGCACGATCCCAGCAGGCTGCAACATGACGGGGGAATGATCGTGGCAGTCGAGGGATCCAGCCGCATTTCGATTCAGCATTTCGATTCAGCATTTCGATGCCTCAGCCGGGGACGACAGCAGTCCACAGACTTCTGGTCCTGAAGTCATGGGGCGACTCTGCTACACTCCGGCTTTGGTCTTGATGTCCACAACTTAGGAAGTCACAGGGTGAGTCAACTAGCAGGCAAAATCGTCGCCATCACAGGTGGCGGAACAGGAATTGGGGCGGGCATCGCCAGGGGCCTAGCCGAGGCAGGATGCAGGGTCACCGTAGGAGGCCGTCGGCTTGCCCCGCTTGAATCGCTTTCTGAACAAGTTGATAGCGAGCACAAGATTCGCGTCTGTCCCATCGATGTTGCTGACGCAGAAAGTGTCAAAGCCTTTTTTGCAGACATCAGCGAGAAGGTGGGTGACGTGGACATTCTGGTGAACAGTGCTGGGGTCAACATTCAAAAGCGAACCATGGCTGAGATGTCTCCGGAAGACTGGGAACGCGTCCTGTCCATCAACGCCAGCGGTGCGTACCGATGCATGTACGAAGTATTGCCAGCGATGCGGGACCGCAAGGATGGGCTGATCATCAACATTTCTTCCGTCGCAGGCAAACGGGCAATCTCCTTGGGTGGCGTCGTGTACTGTGCCAGCAAGTTTGCGATGACCGCATTAGGCACAGCGGTTTCGAACGAGATTCGCAATGAAGGAGTTCGACTCACGAATGTCTATCCGGGTGAAGTCAACACGCCCATTCTGGACAATCGCCCCACACCGGTTTCCCAGGAACACAAGGACGCCATCTTGCAACCCGAAGACATCGCCTCGGTGGTGGTAACGATCTGTGCATTGCCGCCGCGTGCCAATGTGCCCGAGGTGGTGATCAAACCCACCATTCAGGAATGGGTCTAGGCCTTAAACCAATCACACTTCAAACAGGCGGTCATGAATCAGGATCAAGATGCCGAAATGGACGATGAACCACGCTCTGAGACAGCAGATGGCTCTGAGACAGCAGATGGCTCTGAGACAGCAGATGGCTCTGAGGCAGCGGATGAACGGTTAGAAGATCTTGACGGCTTGTCACTGGACGACCTTGGCGCGGCCTATGCTCGCGTAGCAGCCGAGCACGACCCTGAGGCTTTCGCTCCGATTCCCGACGAGGAACCGGTGGACGAAACCGCCGAATCGGGACTCCTGAACGACGATCCAGAAGAGTCTCACGAAGCAGATGATTTCGTCAATCCAGAGGCCATCATTGAAGCGGCTCTCTTCGTTGGTCACCCCAAAAACAAGCGGTTCAACGAACAACGGCTCGCCTCGCTGATGCGTGACGTTTCTCCCGAAGAAGTGGTCACCCTGATTGAAGAAATCAACGAGTCATATCGGGAAGCAGATCAGGGTCTCCGCATCATCCGCGATGAGCATGGATATCGCATGTCCATCGCCCCGGAAGTCGAATCGACTCGTCGATCGTTTCTGGGTAAAGTTCGCGAGACACGACTTAGCCAAACCGCAATTGAAGTCCTGGCACTGGTTGCTTACCAACCTGGCATCACAGCACAAAAAGTTCAGGATCAACGAGGACGAGAAAGTGGTCCGCTACTGAATCAGTTGGTTAGACGACAGTTGCTGAAAATGGAACGGGTCAAGCCAACTGAAGGTGGACGAGCCATCCCCCATTACTATCCGACCGAACGCTTTCTCCACTTATTTGGGCTCGCAGCTCTCGAGGATCTACCGCACGTTGAGGAAGCGATTCGGGAATCCTGACTGGCAAAATTCGGCAGATTGACACGCTCTGAGTGCGCAGTCAAGCCAATGGTTCCCGCGGCAGCAGTTTCCAGTATTTGCCATCAGCGAGGATGCAGCCCATCTGTTGCAAGCGGGCCAGCACACGATCCACCTGAAAGTCGATCTCAACATTGACCGCTTCTCGCAACAGACGTTCGCAGCGACGACGCAGACGACGCGTACTGAGCGGCGCATCAGCCGTTTCCAACGCATAGCATGCGACAATCAGCTCACACATTGCCTGACGATGCGGTTGCTGGATGACGCGGTGCCCAACCCCTGCGTTGGTATCCAGTTTCTGAAAATAGAGGTCTCTGGTCAGTTTCAGCTCACGCTTCTTTTTGGCCTGAAAGTATCCCAGCGTACTTTTGATCAGATAGCCAACCAGCAGTCCGGCCAGAATCAACGACCAATGCAATGCAATCACGGCAAACAGCAGTGCATACTGGGCGATCTTGCGAAGCGACATCAGAAAACCGCCCAGGCTGGGCACGATTATTTTAGCGTGATCCATACCTGAAATTCGCACTCGTGCACCGGGCAACAACGTATCGATATCTTGCTTGGGAATGTTCTTGAACATTCTCAAATACACCGTGCTGGTATTCAGGTTCTCATCACCCTGCACTTCTTTCTTTAATTGAAAGACAACCGTCATCCGCTGGTATACCGGCACTTCAATCGCTTCGAGTCGATACAACCCTCGCAGGCGACGGTGAAAACGTGTTCCCATGATGTCACCGCGGGCGTAGACCATCAGATGCTCAAACAAGTCGAGATCAACATGCAACGGAACGCCCCACTGACTGGCAACCCCGACACAACTCTCTATGTCCTCGCGTTTGACTCGCTTGTAACCTGCATCTTTTATGATTTCATCGAACAGATCGATGACCTGCTGAAACTTTTTTGCACCCAGCCCGGGTTCAACCTTGGCAATCATGGGCTTTTGCTCGGTACCCCCAGCACCACTCTCGGCAACGGGCACCGAGTCCGAGTCCGAGGCATCATCGAGTCCTGTGCCGGCAACGGCTGCATCGAGTCCTGTGCCGGCAACGGCTGCATCAATCAACGGCTTGCAGTCGGAATCAGGGTCAACCGCAGAGTAAGTTCCGGAAAATCGCCGGTGGTACGCCCCTGTTCGCTGATGATGTAATCTATCAAAAGTTTCGCAACGTCGGCGAAAATCGCCATGCTGTATTGTCGGTAATTCCCCACGCTGAATCAGATAGTCCGTAAGCGTTTCAGCTTTCAGGGGGATATATGATTCGATGGACCAGTGTTCGGCATCTGCCTGAATCAGTCCATCGGTCGTTGCGTTATAGAATGACCTCCCGACAGTACTGACGCCCTCGAGTGAAAAACCAGAGAGTAAACGACTCATGAGTCAATCCAACTCCAAAGAACCAAACGCCCCTCCCATGCTTCCCGATGCCTGCGACCAGACCGGGGATCAATCGCAGTCAGCTTGCCCACCATCACGTCAGATTCGCGGGGTAGCTCTCGACATGGACGGGCTGCTCTTCGACACAGAAGGATTGTACTGGGAAGTTGGCGACACGGTACTGCAAAGACGAGGCTACCGGTACAGCAAAGAGTTGCAGACGCGAATGATGGGACGGGTGGGCGTGGCCGCCCTGCAGCAAATGGTCGATTTTCATCAACTTCAGGACAGCCCGGAAAGTTTACTGGAGGAATCAGACGAATTGTTTGCCGAAAAGCTCTCCGCTGGCGTCCCTCCCATCGATGGCGTACACGAGTGGCTTGGATTCCTGAAACAACAGCAAGTACCGTTTGGATTGGCAACCAGCAGTCGCAGGCGATTCGTAGACATCCTGTGTCAAGGCATTTCATGGAAAGACGATCTCGCCTTTGTGTTGACAGGTGATGACGTAAATCAGGGAAAACCTCATCCCGAAATGTACCTTCGTGCCGCGGATCAATTGGGCATCTCTCCAGCACAGATGCTTGTCCTGGAAGACAGCGGAAATGGATGTGCGGCAGCCGTCGCTGCCGGGGCCTGCACCGTCGCGATTCCCAGTACTCACACCCGCGATCAGAATTTCGACGGTGCAGCATTGATCGCCGACACCATTCGTGATAACCGCCTGCGGTCGATGATCGTGCCAATGGCGTAACCTGCATTGGCAACCGAGCCGAGCCATTGAAAAACGGAGAACAGACAAGCCATTCCTATTTGGCAACTCGAAAAAAATTCCGCATGCTCGCTTGACGGTTCGAAAACACTTGCTCGAAATGTTCTGACACGACTTGCCCAACGAACTCGCATCCCGAGTCATTGAAGTGGCAATCAACGTAGAAGATCAACCTAGAAGATCGCCGAATCATTGCGGAGACAGAATCTGGAATCAGCGTCTGTCTCGGATCGACTCACGAACGAGGGTTGCCATTTTCGTCAGATTGATTGGGCATCCTGCACATTCAGGGCTGATGCAATTTCGGTACTGACGGTGACATTGTTGTGTGATCGTCCTCTGTCACGAACCAACCTTCGGGTGGATCAGGCAACCCGAACGCTTCGTGATAGGCGCGCTGTTTGACTTCGATCCAAACCATGTTCTGTTTGTGCAGGCTACTTGGTTGCAATCGGATTGCCTTGCGAGCGAGCTGTTTTGCCCGCGTAAAATCCTGACCAGCCGCCGCGGCCAGCGCTAGATTGTGCAGGGCAGCGATTTGGGTTGGATGGCGTTCTCGCACGTCAGACCAGATGGCTTCTGCTTCTCCCCAACGTCCGCCGCGGGCAGCCAGATTACCCCGACGCACTGCGGCGCTGCCTGGCAACAAATAAGGAATCTCAAGTTGCACACGATCACGGCTGACCGAAGGGGTGATCAGTCGATAGGTTTCCCGCACCATCGCCTGCGTCATGATTTCCGCCGGATCGCCAATCAGTGCCAGATCCGGGTATCGGTCGACTGCTGTCTTGGGGTCCACCACGATGGGCCTGCCGCCACTAGGATGCATCGCATCCAGACCCGTCAGGCTCCAGGAAACTTTCAGAGTCTGGTATGTTGGGTCCGCGGGCTGGGACCGATTCCGATCACTGATCACTTCACCACGAAGCAGGTAATCGATTCCCTGCCTGCGGGCAATCGATGCAACAACCAGATCGTTGGGCAGATCATCCACTGCCGAAACAAGTTGAATTTCGCTGCCACGCTGCAGCTCAGCAGCACCGACCAGAGTCATCTGTCGACCGGAATCGCTTGGTGTCTGGGCGAGCAGTTGCCGCTGCAAACCGCCCGCCAGTTGAGCAGGGCCGGAAACGCCAGACAAAGCCACACGTTGACCAACAGTTGATTCCAATTGCGGAGGATCCCAAAAATGAATGGGGGCTCCCATCCGACAACCCGCAGCAATCACCAAAATCCAACAAATCGACAGAATCTTAGGAAGGGCGGTGCATTTCATGCCTCGCCCTTTAAAGTTTGCCTACCACGAACGTCAAGTTCGATCAGCAACTTTTCACATCACGCACAGATGGCGGCTGGTCCCTGAACTGCGACTCGCAAGCTCTCGTGGCGTATGCCATCGCTTCCGTAAAAAATCACCGTGTTTTTACAAAAGTCACAGATTGCTGTCAGTTTGACACTTCTGGGACCATGAACACAAAAATAGACGGCAACTGTCTCTCCACTTCGAATCACTTCCCGCTGCGTCATCGGGAATTGGTGAGGGACCAAATGCCCCAGTTCACAGAGTTTTTTTTCGACGGTGACGCACAGGGTCGAAAAGTCAATTTTGAGAGGCGATAAGCCGATCATCTGCATCCATTTGGCTGGCGGAGTAATCAGTTCAAGCCGGAGGGACGAGTTGATGCGTTTCCCCGGCAGCGTTGGTATCGGCGACCTAGGTGCTAAAGATTAGCTCTCAAAAAAGTCTATCGTCTCAACTGCAACAAGGCAGGCAATGCGTGCCGGTTGTGCGGTTTCGATGTCCCGAAAATGAATTTCCAATGTCGCCTCAGTGATGAAGTATTCCTTCAGCATCCTTCTGAGTGATACGACCGAAAATGTCGCTCAAGATTACCTGTTCCAACGATGAATCCCTACCTAGGGGGATCCAGCCAAGGGTTTCCGGGCTTCCCACAACACGAGTTACCCCTCTATCTATACTGGCGTCATAGCGAATTCCCCCCGAAGACTGCGTGGATCCCACGGTCCCCGCGACATCCTCAATATCTTTTTGAACAACAACCTCAATGGTGTACCCGGGACCCCTCGGACGCACGATCACAATCGCTCGTCGGCGAATGGACTGCAGCGTTCCTTGCCAACGTTCAAAACCGGGTGTGCTGTCTTTCCGCCACGGTTCAAAACAGGACGCACCGACGCGATAAGCCGTTTCAATCCGACCATCCAGAATATATCCATCCGCGTTTTGCACGGGCGATTCGCGAGTTATCCGAAAATAATCGTCGACGGAATCAACCACCTGCGACCAAACGAAGACATCAGGTGCGGTTGGCAGATCAAGTGGGTTGGGGACAAAGTTTTCAGGTGGATCGTTACTAAACCGGTACCGAAATTGTCGACATCCAACGCAGGGCAATCCGCCTACGATCATCAATAAGAGAATCAACAGGAAAGACCGACAGCCAAAGGCAGGGCGGGAAACGTCCTGGGGATCCTCGATCAGCAGCGAGTCGCTTCGGTCCATTATCAATTCGCTGGGCTGTATCTTTGAGCAATGCTGATTGGCAGCGGTTTCGATCCCGGAATATCCTCGGGGAACAGCGTCCAGACAGGAATTTTTTTCCTCATATTATCGAGAGCGGTTCGCTGCGATTTCTCGATTTTTGTTTTTCGAACCGCACTGCGGATCTCGTCCTGTACCTCACTCAGTGGCGTGTAGTCTGCGTCCCGACGCTCCAGCACACGAATGATGTGAAAACCCTGCTGATCCTTGATCACGCCACTGATCTTGTTCAGCGGGATCGTGAATACCTCCGCATCTAAGGGTGCCGAGGCGAGCGACCCTTGGGAGGTCCACTCATGGACGCCGCCCTTGCTGGCAAATGGTTCCTGACTCTTCTCCCGTGCTACCGACTGCATGCTGCCGCCGAACAGGGCTTCTCGACCCATTTCCTCAATCGCTTTTCTCGCTGATGATTGATCGGGAAAATTGCGGGTCACCACACTAAGTTGCTCCCAGCGTGCTCGTGTGGGTCGGTAGTAGTCGTCTTTGTTCGTCATGTATTCGTCGATGATTTCCGAGAGCGAAACCCTTGGTTCACGGTCAACATTGCCACGGATGTAGAGATGCCCCAGCATCTGATCAACAAAATCCCGCTGCCTCGCTGCTAACGAACTACCTTTCTCACGCAAAATTTTATCCAGTTTGCCCAAGTTATTTGAGCCATACTGTTTTTTCAATTCTGGCACCTCACTCTCGTGAAACATTTGGCGTGCTTTTGACGTCAGCTTTGCATCAGCTTCTTGATGTTTATCAGCATTCTCGGTGCCGACTTGCTCCAGCAAAAAGGATTCACGCATCATCTTGGTCTGAATCGTTTGCCCCAGCATGCCTCGAACCAGACCCAAACGGGCTATTTTCAGTTCCTTCTCAGGAATCACCTTCCCGGTCTCCGCAAGTACCTGCGCGATTCGGGCGTCGGCCTTCGGCAACAGATCGCCCAGCACGACATGCGACCGCCCCACCACCGCAATGACTGTGGCCGGGTCGTCGGGTAACACCACCTCGAGACGCTGCGCACGACTAAGCGACGGAAAGGCAAAGCAGACAAAAAGCAGGACGAGCGCTTGATAGATTTTGCGTGACCGCATTCCTTGCCCTAGAACGATTGGGAAAAAAGGTGTTTTCAGCGAGGCTTGTAGCCCGCACGAGGTCGCCAGCACAAGATCGAAACTTGGCCTGAACAGGGGCTTTGTGAATACAGGGGCTTTGTGAATACAGGGCTTTATGAATAGAGGGCTTTATGAATACAGGGCTGGCCGAGCGTGCTGATATAAAATCTGCCGGACACGCCATTTTCCTCCCTTCCACCAGACGCAACTTTTTTACTAGCCTCGCTTTGACGAGGTGGAGCGTTCGCCTCCCATTGCATGGAACTGCTACCGAATTGGTTTGTGACTCATGTCCGGTGCCCCAAGACTACCCGATACCTCAAGACTACCGGGTACCTCCAACGCCTCACAAGCTCTTGGTGAGGCACACGTTGCTGGCCCTACCCGCGGCACTCAAGCGAGTGCACCCGAAACAACGAAAAGCTCGCAAACTCGACGCAGCGTGATCGGCTACAGGCCACCTCAAGCAGAGGCCGATAAGTATCGCTTGTCAGCACTGCTGTGGTTGGCCGGGATTTCCTTACTGCTGGTGCCCATGGCAACCTTGCTGGACGTCCCCATTGCTCACTGGTTCAACAGCAAACCCCTGCCAAGTGAGGCAGGCAAGATACTTAACCTTTCCCTCGTTTACGCCCATGGCGGTGGTATCTTCCTGATTCTTCTCGCCATCTTGATGATGGCTCCCACGAAGCGTTGGAAACTGCCCCGACTGGCAACGCTTGCTTTGGGCGCCGGAGCCGTTGCTACAATCGTCAAGATGTTCGTACTCCGGCCGCGACCCAACTCACTGAAGTTGGATCTGGCAAATTACGACCATGCATGGATCTGGTCTTTTGACTGGACACTATCACGGGTTGCCGATTTTGACGCTAGCACCCGAGCATTCCCCAGTGCTTACCTTGCGACTGCGACCGCTCTGACCGTCGGCTTGTGGATTGTGGTCCCCCGTGGCCGCCCACTGTTTCTGGCATTCTGCGTCGGGACCATGTTGCAACGACTTTATTGCGGTGCCCACTTCATGAGTGATCTATTCGGCTCGGCAGCAGCTGGCCTCAGTTGGTGCTATATATGTTACCATCCAAGTTTGATGGGAACGTTGTTCGATAAGATGGAATTGGTACAGGCTCGCAATCCGCGGTCGTCGCCCGAGATCAAACTTGCCGCTTCATCCTCTTTGCCCGAGCGGACACCAGCATCCGAGGCAGTTTCACCTAATCCCGCTTCAGTGCCCCCACCACCTCACTTCACGAAGCCCCCGTTGCCATCGAAACACCTCACGGAACAAGCAACGACCCAGTCGCAGCCCGTCACTAAAGAGATTGCAGATCAGCAACAAGGTGTCGATGGACAACCCGACCCTAACGCCCATGCGATTCCACGCTTTGATCCTCCCTCGCACGTAGAATCTCAGGACAAACCGTCCAGTGACAGGCAACCAAAAGTTGCCTGATACAGTGTTATCTCAGCGTGTTGCGAGTTTTCCTCAGCGTGTTGCGAGTTTTCCTCAGCGTGATGCGAGTACTAGCTCCTTCGGATAGAAAATCCTTAGCGTTACGCAAACGACATTTTGCTGATCTGGCCAGCCAGACGATCCGGAACTTCCTGAGTCGAGGCGTGAATCTGATCGCTTCCTGAAGGCGAACCGCCGAAGCATCAGTCCTTGCACGAGCAGCGTCTCAAAACGCGAGAAACCGATCACTTTCCCGGAGTATCCAATGGCTTGAGTGGAAACATTTCCGACGGAGTTCGAACGTCTTCCATCATCGTCGCCAAGCGAGCTACCACCTGAGGATTCTGTGCGGCAACATCGTGTTGCTCTCCGATGTCCTTGTTGATGTTGTAAAGTTCGATTTCAAGGTTGCCTTTGCTCATGTTCTGGCGAACAGCTTTCCAGTCGCCAACACGGATGGTTTGCTGACCACCGTAGCTGGGGAATTCGCGATAAAGATAGGGTCGTTCGGGCTGTGCCTTTCCGACCAGGGTGTCGAGCAACGAAATCCCGTCAACTTCGTCTGACACCGTCTCGCTGCCACCAACAACGTCCATCAAGGTAGGCAACCAATCCTCGAACCCGCTAACCCGATCACTCACCGACCCGGGCTTCACGTGACCAGGCCATCGAATGATTGTGGGAACCCTGACACCACCTTCATAAAGCGATCCTTTGAGTCCGCGTAGTTCACCGACACTTTTGAAAAACGTGTAATCGACTTCGAGATCCAAATGGGTAGTCCCATTGTCACTGGTGAAAACGACCAGTGTATTGTCGCTCAATCCCAACTCGTCCAGCAGGTCCAGCAAGTTGCCAATGTACCGATCCAGTCGAGTGATCATGGCAGCATAGGCAGCTCGCGGAGTGAAGTGGGGCGTGTATCCATACCCCTTGCCACGGGTGAAGGGCGGATCCTTCCAGCCCAGATCCCAATACGGCTTGAGATCTTCATCCGGCACATGCAGTGCGACGTGAGGAATGACCGTCGGGTAGTAAAGAAAGAACGGACGATTTTTGTTTGCCCGCATAAAATCAAGAGCCGCTGCATTGATGCGATCCGGCGCATAATCCTGTCCCTTGAAAACATCGTAACTGCGTGGGTCCATCTTGTCGGCACCTTTGGCGAGCGACGCATGACCCGGCACAGGAGGATCATTATTGAGCGCAACATGCTGGTCGTTATCCCAAAGGTAGGATGGGTAATAACTGTGAGCGTGACTCTGACAGTTGTAACCGAAGAAACGATCAACTCCTTGGCGAAGCGGTTGACCACTGGAATCGGGTCCCCCAAGTCCCCATTTACCGAATGCTCCCGTGACATAACCCTGCTGCCCCATCAGTTCCGCGATGGTAATTTCATCGGCGGGAATCGATTGCTGGCCCTCAGGCGGCGTGGATTTATTGGCCCTCACAAAAGCATGCCCCGGATGCTTGCCTGTCATCAACACGCATCGTGATGGAGCGCAGACCGCATTGCCGCTGTAATGCTGCGTCAAACGCATACCCTGTTTTGCCAGAGCATCAAGATTCGGCGTTCGGATCAGTTTTTGACCGTAACTGCCAAGTTCGCGATAACCAAGATCATCAGCAAGTATAAAAACGACATTCGGTTTACTTTCCTCAGCCGAGACAGCCTGAAAAGAAGAAACCGAGCAAAGAGCAATCAGAGCAACTTGAATACGTAACATGCTTAAACATCAAAGAGTTGAAGGGTTAATAACTTTGGCAAAGGGCATTCGCATGAGCAGCGACGTGACCCGGGGTTCAAATGCATGGACCTGCGATCTCCCGACGCTCACCGCTCCCCTGCCCCATTTCATCACTCCGCAAACGGAGAAATAGAACTGTCAGCAGACTTTCCTAAGCCCGAAAGCTCTATCTTACCGCGCCAAGTCGCACAGGAGGCTCCGCCAGCAGGATCAATCTGATTCCAGAACATTCGCTCATTTCGAGCGTAATTCTAGTACAATTGGGCTAGAAAAAGGCGAGTTCTCGGGAACATTGATAGCCCGAACTCGTCCAAACCCTGCGGCGGTCGGCGACCGGTGGAGTACCGGTAGAGTGCCGGTAGAGTGCCGGTAGAGTGATTGGACCTGCAGACCGTGACCAACACCTGCCAACCGATCCGCTGTTTTTCGTGCTGCTGTTATTCGTGCCGCTGGGATCATCACTGACGTCATTTATCCTATGCCTAGACGCCATCGTCTGCCTAACCCTACCCACAGCCCACACCGTCGTCCAAGACGTGATGCCACCCGTCGCGTCTCGAACAAGCGGCTCCTGAAGCCAGAGCAACTCGAGGATCGCCGACTGCTGGCGGTGTCGTTCGAATTAAATTTTCTGGGTGGAAATTTAGTGGGCTTCAATGATCCAATCCTTGGCGCCGAATACCGAAGTGCGATGGAAGCGGCAGCAGGACGCCTTGGCACTGAAATCCTGCATGATGCCACCATTGAATTGGACGTCAGTTCCGAACCGTTCAATGGGACCAACATTGCCACGGCTACCTCGGGCACCGGGCCGGCAACACCGGGCGGTGGTTTTGTGCATCGCGTGGTTCCTTCCAAGATCATCGGCGAAGGTGATTTGAACGGATCCGCTGTGGATGGCAGTATCGAGATTTTCTTTTTCAGTGGTGCTGACTCGTTCACGTACATCACCGACCCGGTTGAGTCTGATGCTCCGGGCGAAATCGATTTTCAGGCGGTGATCCGCCATGAACTCGTCCACATGATCGGTTTTACAAGCAACACCCGCAGCGACGGCAGCGATGACTCGGGCAACGGCATCATCACCCCCGGCACATGGGCCCCGTTTGATCGCTTCGTTTCTGATCTCAACGGAAATCGATTCATCAATCCGGATTCCGGGTCGCCATTTGTCTACCGGCTTGATGTGACGCAGTGGATGGCGCACAGCACAGGTGGATCGGGTCCAAATGCCGGCCTGTTCTTTGATGGCCCGATCGCGACTGCCGTCTATGGTGGACGCGTCCCGCTCTATTCACCAGCCCAGTTCTCGCTTTCCTCCAGCGTCTCGCATCTGGACAGCGAAAATTATCCCAACGGGAATTACCAATTTTCACCTCGCACCCATCTGATGTCGCATGCCACGGTTACAGGCGGATCACCTCAGGACCTGACCTTGATTGAAAAAGCCATCCTTGCTGATACAGGGGTGATGCTGCGCGAGAATGTCCCACCTGTGATCAGCACGCCTCGCAACATTGAGATCGAAGCGAATGCCACCAATGGATTCACCGGAAACAACCAGGCCATTCTGGACTTTCTGGCCGAAGCCATCGCGGAAGATGTCTTCGATCCCAATCCGACCCTGCTGAACGACAAACCAGCAATGCTGGCAATGGGCGAGAACATCATTACCTTCACCGCGACCGATCTGTCCGGCAACCTTGCTTCCACCACTGCAAACATCACCGTTTCCGATACGACCTCACCGACCTTTAGCCTGCCGGGGACCTTATCGATTCACGCCAACACGCCCGTTGGTGCGAACCTTGAACACCCGGATCTGATCGAACTGATTCTGGCATCAGCGAGCGATATCGCTGATGATGCTCTGACGGTCACTGCCAATGTCGATTTCCTGCCGATGGGCGAGAACAGCATCACCTTCACAGTGACCGACGACTCCGGTAACTCGACTCAGTCATCCACCTCGCTGACCATCACCGACAACAGCCTGTCCATCACAACTCTGGACGACGAACTCGACGCCAACCCCAGTTCCAACCCCAGTGACCTCAGCCTTCGCGAAGCGATCGAAATCGCGAACCAGAATACTGAGTACTCTGTCATCCAGTTTGCATCCGGACTGACCGGCACAGTCACTCTAACGCCGCTCTTGGGCTCGTTGCAAATCAGCGAATCGCTGGGACTTTACGGGCTTGGATTCAGCCAAAGTCTGATTAACGCACAAGGTCATTCGCGAGCCATCGACATCGTCGGCACAGGCATTGATGTGGTGATTGACGGATTGACAGTAAGCGAGGGTAACGTTGCAGGCTTGAACGAGGGGGGTGCCGGCATCCGATTCAACAGTTCTGGCAAACTTTCCATTTCCCAATCCAGAATCATCGACAACTCAACCTCAGGGTCGGGCGGCGTGGGCGGTGGAATCCAGATCGTTCAGGGTGAATTGTTAGTGCTAGATTCGTGGATCAATTCCAATTTAACGACAGGTCCGGCAGCCGGTGGCGGTGGCGTTTGGTCTCAGTCCGACGTGACCATCAGATCGAGTACCATCTCGGGTAATTCAACCGAGGGAAGCAATTCACCCGGTGGCGGGTTACGACTGCAAGGTTCAGTCCTTCGTTTACTGAACAGCACGCTTTCTGGCAACGACGTGCTTGAGGGTGACGGAGCCGGAATATTCGGCGATGAAACCTTCCTCGACATCAACAACTCAACCATCGTCAACAATTCAGCCAGTGGAACCGGTGGCGGGATAGCATTGGCGGCTAGCGGTTCAGCAGCATTGTCCATCCAGAACACAGTCATCGCAAACAACACCGACAACGGAACAGCACCAGACTTCACTGGCACGGGTGTCCTGAGTCTGCCCAACGCCGTCCGCTACAGCTTGGTCGGTAACAATACCGGCACAACGCTAAACGAATCGCAGGCAGCTGACCCGACCTCTGGCAATCTCGTGGGTGCCCTTAGTGGCGCGGGTATCATTGACCCACAGTTGCTTGCCCTCAGCGTCTACGGCGGCCCCACGCCAACCCACCTGCCAGAAGAAACCAGCCCCCTGATTGATGCAGGTGATCCGAACTTTCAAGCCACGTTGTTCACGCCTGCCTTGCAGCATGACCAACGTGCATCACCCCATGTACGAGTCAGTAACACCATTGACATCGGAGCGATTGAAACGACACCGCCTCTTCAGATCAGCTGGCCTAGCCCCGAAGACATCGCAGTCGGCACAACTCTCAGCGCCACACAGCTGAACGCAACCGCCAACATTCCCGGAAATTTCTCGTACTTACCTGCTGCGGGTACCGTCCTTGGCCTGGGGCAATCACAAACCTTGAACGCGACGTTTACTCCGGACGATTTGCAACTTTATTCTACCACCGATACCTCAGTCACGATCAATGTGACCAGCAGCAGTCCGACACTGACCTGGAACCCTCCGTCCGACATCGTGTTCGGAACTCCCTTGGGTGCTGCTCAATTGAACGCGACCGCGAATGTTTCTGGTACGTTCACCTACGCGCCGGCAGCAGGTACCGTGCTTGATGCCAACCCGAATCAGTCACTTGAGGTCACCTTCAATCCGACCTCAGCAGGCTTCGTGTCGGTCTCGGGCAGTGTCGAGATTGATGTTCTGAAAGCCACCCCACAGATTCTCTGGAACGAACCAGACCCCATCGTGGTTGGCACGCCGCTAACAGTCTCTCAGTTGAATGCGACCAGCAATGTGTCAGGCACGTTCAGCTATACGCCAACACTGGGGACGATCCTGGGATTGGGAAACGGGCAGTTCCTGACAACAATCTTCACACCAGACGCGACCAACAATTACCACTCTGACACAGTTCAGAGAACAATCGATGTCGTCGAATTGCAAGATTTTGGCGATGCCCCGGCCAATTACCCGGTCACCATTGCGGACGATGGTGCAAGACACCTGATCGGTACCCTCAAACTGGGAACCACCGTTGACGAAGAAAATGCCGGGCAACCATCAGTCGATGCATCGGGTGATGGAAGTGACGAAGATGGCGTGATCCAGATCGCTGACGCAATCGCCTTGCCCGCCGCTGCAACAGGATCCAGTTTCGAGATCACATCCTCGGAAGCTGGTAAAGTTGATGCCTGGATCGATTTCAATGCTGATGGTGATTGGCAAGATCCGGGTGAAAAAATTCTGGATAGTTTGGATGTCGTCGCCGGTGACAACGTGCTGTCATATGTCATCCCGGCAGGTGCAACGCCCGGCCAAACAGCAGCACGCTTTCGTATTAGCTCCGCCGGTGGACTCGAACCAACCGGCGCGGCCAACGACGGCGAGGTCGAAGACTACATGGTCACGCTGCTCAATGGCACGAATCAGCTAGACATTAATCTTGATCTGGCGGGTAACGACTTTTCGCTGTTCGTAACCCCAACCGAATTCGTGGCACAAACAGGCGCCATTGAATTGCTGAGGCTTAAAACATCCAGCATCGGCTCGATCGCTCTGATTGGCCGAAACGTTGACCAGATGGTTAGCGTGAACCTTGGCAACAACTTTGCGCCGCCTGCTGGTGGGATCAGTGTGCAGGGTGGGTCTGGAAGCAACACGCTTCAACTGCTCGGCGACGAAACCACGCTGGATCTGACCCACCCGCTGATCCAGATTGAACGATTTCAGACGCTCGATCTAACCGGCTCCGAAGCCAATACCGTGATCGTCGACGCAGTTACAGTTGCCGAAATGTCCCCCAGCCAAAACCAACTCAGTGTGATCTTTGGCAACCTGGACCGTTTGCAGTTCACCGATCTGGCGGGCTGGTCGATCGGAGATGCCAGTATTCTGAACGGCAACTTCCTGCAAACTGCCATGAGTCAAGTCAACAATGCCGTGATCGTCGTCGATCCGGTCAGCCCTTGGAGAAACTTTCTGCGTCCTGGTGACGTCAACGCCGATAACAATGTAACCGTCCTTGATGCGTTGTTTGTCATTAATGAACTGGCCAGAAACACGTACTCGGACCCCGCCACATCCGATTTGCATGACCCCGTCTCGGCGGGAAGCTTTCCCGGCCTGTACTTCGATAACGACGGCAATGGAAAAATTTCCGCTCTCGACGCCCTGATGATCCTCAATGAATTGGCAGCCAATTCGAGTGAGGGCGAATCCAAAAAAATCTCTCCAAGCGTGTCACGGCATTCTTCAGTGCCGCCAGCTTTCAAAATCGGCACCCCCAATGTTTCACGACAGCACGTCTTGATCCCGACCGAAATCTCGCAATCGAAATTTCCCGAATGCCCTCTGCAAAATGAATGGTTCAAACGTGATCAACCCATCATTGACCCCGTCGATCAATTGCTAGCAGACGATCGTTTCATGGATGAACTGCTCCTGCCGTAACCCTAACCGATGGCTGCTACGATCGCCGCCGCGGTAAAGAAGCACGGGAAGCCCCGAGTCGGGATTGCATCAACGGCGAAATTTGGGGTATCTGGAAGGAAAGCGTGGGCAGATTCTGTCTGCCACACTGGGTCGCGCATCCGTCACAGCGACCAACAGCTCCAGCAGGCTCATGGAAGATGCCCTCGATAATTATCCCATTACGAACCATCATCGCCCTGTGCTTAACGCTGTACTTTCCGGTCTCGGCATGCAGGGCAGTGGAGGGTAATGCAGCCACGCTCGACCAATTGACTGCCGACGAAAAATGGGATGACTCGATCGATCTAGCTCGAGCCATCGCCGAAACTCCGAATCGAGAGCAAGACCTAACGCTTTCCTTTGCGCGGTTGGCACGAGGCTTACAAAACGCAGGTCAACTTAAAACGGCAGCTGAGTTTTATCAGCGGGCCGTCGATGAATCGGAACGACCGCCTGCCGAAAAGCTATCCGGCAAGGAAAAAACACTCGTCCGCTTGGCAGCCAGCGATGTTCTGGTCCAGAGCCAGCAACTCTCCGCTGCAATTTCTGCGCTTGAACCGATATTGAAAGCCGACTCAACTGCGACCGACTCACAAAAACAACTCGCAGTGTGGGTGTTGCTTCGAGGGGGTTCGACCGGCTTGTCACATGGATCGTTCCCAGTCGCAGGCGAGGCCTATGCACTTGCTCTTCAGCACGCAGACGAACAGCAGCGTCCGATGGCCCTGCTGGGAGACGCCTGGGCAACTGCAGTGCAGAGCGAACAGTCCGCCGATGCGGTTCGCAAGTTAGCAAACTTTGTTGAACAATACCCGAAACACCAAGACGCTCCGAATGCCGCCCGTGGCTGCGCCCAGTGTCTGAAGCAGATGGGGCGAGACGCAGACTCGACAGCCATGCTGTCGGACTTGCTGGCCCGTTGGCCTGACTCAACCGCTGCGGTCGAAGTAATCCGCAGTCACTGTGGCCTCGCTACAGCCTTGATTCCTAGCGCAGTGCGCCATTGGCTGTTGTCGAAAGCCAAAGCTGACGATCTGAAGACATTTGACGCCAAGACCACGATGCTAGGTCTGCTGATTGCATCGGAGTTGTCAGAATTAGTCGCTTGGAGCAATCTGGCTCAGCATCTGGCAATCACCGACCAAACGGGACAAACAACCTCTGACACCCTCAGCCAGTTGCAATTGCAAGAAAAAGCATCTGATGCGGAACAATTAGCCATCCAGTTCATTGCCCCTGATGCCGAACACCCAGTCACAACCGCAGCACGTGAGGCGGCCTGTCGATGGGCTGGTCGAACATCGCGATGGTCCATGCTGGCAATCGCATCGGAGAGCCAAGACCTCACTGCCGCTGATCCAACGCGAACACTTGCCGTGGAAAGGTTGTTTGCTGAATCGCTGACCCAAACCGGCCGAACGAAAGATGCCCATCAATGGTGGGTGTATCTGGCCGATGTCCGGTCTGCCAAGGACTTTGGCACCTTGATCCGCTGCGCTGAAACAGAAACAGCCTTTGGAAAAAGCACTAGCAAGGCTGGCGAGCGGATCGCAGCGGCACGCCAAGCGGCCGGAGAGGAAAACAGCAGCCTGAGACTGGTCAGTATGCTCGAATCAGAAGTCGCGATTCGCAGATCTGACTTTGATCAAGCACGCAGCCTATTGGAACAAGTCGTTCGTTCGACCGATGCAGCCGGTGGACTGCGTGGACGGGCACAATGGCTGATTGGTGAAACGTGGTACATGCAGCGTAAATTCACAAAGGCAATCGACTCCTATCGCAAGGTCGAGCAAATCGACACCAGTGGCCGATGGGTTGCGGCATCGTTTTTACAAGCAGGTAAATCTTTTGAGCAAATGGGGCGGACAAAGGAAGCAACATTATGTTACGGAACGCTTTTAAGCCGCTTTGCTGATACGGAATATGCAGTACCGGCACAGCGTCGTCTGGCGGCGATGTCGCCTGGAAACAATCCCACTAATCCATCTACAACCCAACCGACGATCCGACGATGAACCAGCACGAACGTCAACACAGTCGTTCTCGCCTGCTTCCTGCGACGCAGGTTTCGAACCGCCATAAGTGGCAACTCATGTCACGGATTCTACCGCTCGTCGCTTTGGCAGTCGGAGGGAGTTGGTGGATGTTCGCGATGATACCTGCCACGGCACAATTTCCGAATCAGCAGAATCCACGCGGCCAGCAGTTTCAGCCAATCAATCAGAATTTCGGTGCCGGATCGGCACCCACAATTCCGGCATCCGCAATGCCGTCAACCAATTCCCAAACCGCCACGCCCCCGGAACCGCCGGCAGAGAGTGACTGGAAACTGCCCGGGTTCATCAGCAAGATTCTTGAGGGTGGTTGGCTAATGCTTCCTCTCGGCGTCTGCTGCTTGGTTGTCTTTTCGCTGTCGATCGAACGCATGGTGGCGTTACGGCGCGGTCGCGTGATCCCCCGACCTTTTGTTCGCCGCTTCACAGAGTGCGTCGAAGATGGCCAACTGAGCTACGAAGAGGCGACGGAATTGTGCGAAGAATACGATTGCCCAGTCGCGGAAGTGTTTCGCGCCGCCGTACGGCGATGGGGTCGACCCATGTTCGAAGTTGAACAGGCGGTAATGGATGCGGGTGACCGTGTTGCAGACGGATTGCGACGGTTTTTGAGAGTCTTTCATGCCATCAGCAATGTTGCTCCCTTGCTCGGCTTGTTGGGAACCGTGCTTGGAATGATTCAGGCCTTTGACACCATCAGCACGCAAGCATCAATGGGAAGACCCGAGTCGCTCGCATCAGGAATCAGCGTTGCTCTGATGACAACCGCAGGCGGACTATCAGTCGCCATCCCAGCTTATCTGGCATACATGTATTTTAGCAGCAAATCAGATAGCTACCTGAATGAAATTGACAAGCTTTGCCAACGAGTCGTCGATTGCATTTCCGCAGAAGGTCTTGAGAATGCCAGTGGAAGCCGCAACAGTCGCAAACGAAATGCAGCCTGATCATTGATGACAAATTCCTTTGAAACCCCTGACGCACCGGCACAGATCCGGAGCAACCTTATTTCGAGGACGAGTATCTGATGACCTGCCGCCGAAAACAGACTGAGGACGCGACCATCAACTTGACGCCCATGATCGATGTGGTGTTTCTGCTGGTGATCTTCTTCATGGTCGGCAGTGAGTTCAGCGAGGCAGAGAGCAGGATCCCTGTCAATGTTCCCACGGCTGGGCAGATGCAGCCAATGACCCGAGGCCCAGATGAAATGGTCGTTGCCCTTGCATTGGACAGTACGATCACGCTGGATGGACAACCGATGTCCATCACCCAACTGGCGCAAACGTTGAAACAACACCACACAAACTATCCCGACCTGAGAGTTGCCGTGCGAGGCGAGGCCAACGGGTCGCTTCAGCAGACGGTCGAAGTCTTGCATGCGATCCGCAGCAGCGGAATTGAGCAAATCGGCATTTCTACCAAGAGGATGAATCGTTGACTGATTCCGCCCCGTTATGGGCAGATCCTCGGCTCACTTACACCGTTGCGGCAGTAGCCGTTTTTCTGCTGCTAGCCGCTATCTGGTTGTTCGGACGAAAAAAGCGCCAAGGACGACAGGCTGGTGTCATTTGCCTGACCATTTCCCTTGCGCTGCACCTGACGCTCATTGTCCTCATCCCCCTGCTGCCATCATCGCAAGGGAATTCGACTACCTTGGGTACATCGAGCGAGTCGGCAAGCACCCCTCTGACCTCGTTTCAGTTCTTTGATCCTGACGCAGAGCCGACAGCCAGCAGGAAGGATCAGTCCCGACCGAGCATCAGTCCCTTGCCCTTAGCAAATCTGAACGACCTGCTCGATCAATCAAACGACTTCACATCGGCCGCCGACTCGGAGACGATCCCGGAGACGATCCCGGAGACGATCCCGGAGACGATCCCGGAGAC
>JAPKCI010000317.1 GCA_028823035.1 Rubripirellula sp. | reverse complement strand
GGTTCAGGCACGTTGGGTTCAGGCACGTTGGGTTCAGGCACGTTGGGTTCAGGCATCAACCTCGGCAAATCTGCTGATGAAATAGAAATTCAGCACGCCGGCCGTCGCATCAAGCCGCGGACCCCGGGCCAGGCGGAATACGTCGAGGCCATTCGATCGCATGACCTGACCTTTGCGACGGGGCCCGCCGGCTGCGGGAAAACTTACTTGGCAGTGGCCACAGCAGTCGAAGCCCTTCGGGCTGGCAAGGTCCGCAAAATTGTCCTCGTGCGACCTGCTGTGGAGGCGGGTGAAAGCCTTGGTTTTTTGCCAGGCGATCTTCGGGCAAAACTAAACCCATATCTTCGTCCACTGATGGATGCCTTGGGTGAAATGATCGACTACGACCAAGCTCGCAACCTGATGGAGCAGGACGTGATTGAAGTCATCCCACTTGCTTACATGCGGGGACGAACCTTGAACGATGCCTTCATTATTCTGGATGAGGCCCAGAACACTACCGTTGCACAGATGAAAATGTTTCTGACCCGAATGGGTGAGCAAAGCAAGATGGTCGTTAGCGGAGATGCAACACAACAGGATCTGCCCCGTGGTGTAACCAGTGGTCTACGAGATGCCATTCGGCGACTTGGCAAGATCGATGCGATTGGCATTGTCAAGTTGCAGATTAGCGACATTGTACGTCACCGTCTGGTCCAACGCATTGTCGAAGCTTACGAGGATATCGACCAGCAGCAGACTTCTGCAGATGGGGACCAAACCGAACGACGATGATCTCTTCAGTCAGGGTAGGCGACCCCACTGAGTGGGGTTCGCTTCGCTGATGCTGAGATGAACGGTTGTTTGATCCAATACGATGAGCGGTGCAAACAAAACACGAACGCGTCAGAAACGCATTGATTCGCTCGGCATTCAAAAGCCACGGTTGATCCAATGGTGGCAAAGCAGTGACAAGGCGGACTTTGCAATTCGCGTCTCGATCGCGGTCGTCTCTGCAATCGTTCTGCTGGTGATTTGCAACACATGGCAACCACCTTTCGCCTTTCGGAAAGATGAAGTCCCAGCGCGTGACTTGATCACACGGGTCACCATCAATGTCATCAATGAAGCCAAAACCGACGCCCGCAGGGATCAAGAAAGCAAAAGCTACATTGCTTACTACCAGAACAATACGCAGCCGCTAGATGAACTTGTGGCGGCTCTGAAAGACGATCTATTTCTCGTCCTTGGAGCCCCCTCTTTCGATGAACTCAAAGATCAGGAACGAATAGCTTTCTCGACGTTTTTCGTCGGTGATGAAACAGAAACCGAGGACACACCCGCAAAACGATTCGGAATCCTGAAGTCTGTTTTCACAGATGATCCGGAATTAAAAACACTCGATGATGCGGTCACGATCGCAACGCAGGAAAATCGCAGGTATGGGCTGATCGAGACGCTATCGCATCGAGAAGATCAAGGTAGCAAGGAACGGATCCGGGTCTCGCCCATCGGAAATCCCGACGATATCGAATTTGTCGAGATGGACCAGTGCCGAACAGCCGTAGCGGCCAACGGTATTGCGACACGCCTGAAAGAGCAGTTCCGACAAAAATTCTCTTCGGATGACAACCAACAAGTCGCAACAATGATCAGCGACTGGATCAAGCAGCGTCTGCCTGCCTACCAGACGTTGACTTACGAGAACCAACTCAACGAGTTGCAACGGGCTGAGAAACTTGCTGCAATCGAACCCTCCGTGGACGTTCTCTCCAGCGGCAAATCCGTGCTTGCCAAGGCTGGCACCCCACTGACAGAGAAAGAGCTAGGGCTACTTCGTCAGGAATGGGACACAATGTCGACACAGATGCTGCTCAGCGACAGCATTGCTCGAGTCTGCGCTTATGCGGGCATGCTCACCGCTCTCTACCTGCTATGCGGCAGCTACATCTTCTTTGTCGATGATCGGGAATTACTGCGAGACCGGCGGAAACTTGCGAAGATGCTGGTCCTGATGGTCGGTGCAATCGCCTTAGGATACTTTGCGGCCCGCGACCAATTACGTGGTGAATTGATCCCACTGGTGCTGGCGTCGATCATAGCGGCAGTTGTCTACGGGCGAGAACTGGGACTCTTGCTGATGGCTGCTGCCAGCCTTTGCCTATCACTGTTCCTGGGAGGCGGTCTTCCAGAACTGGTGATGATGACGGCTGCCTGCACGAGTTGCACCCTGCTGCTGGGAAGAATCCGCAGTCGCACCCATCTGCTGTATGTCGGTGGGATCTCCGCCATGATCACCATGATCACCGTAGTCGGTGTTGGAATCGTCACCAGTCAAACGCTGTCGTCCCCGAATGCCGAGCAGGGTGCAGACGTCTTTTACCAGGGCCCGTTGTTCGAAATTGTTATCGGAAGCCTGCTCAGAGATGCATTGTGGGCCGGTTTCTGCATTGTGGTATCCGCAACCGCCATGACGGGCCTCTTGCCGCTCGTGGAAAAGACCTTTGGTGTACAAACCGATCTGAGCTTGCTGGAACTCGGGGATGCCAGCCATCCTTTGCTGCGAAGACTCGCGCAGAGAGCACCTGGAACGTACAACCATTCAATCAATGTTGCCTCCATTGCCGAGGCAGCAGCCGATGAGATTGGGGCCAACGGACTGCTTGTCCGAGTCGGCGCTTACTTCCATGACATTGGCAAAATGTTCAAGCCAGAGTACTTCATCGAGAATCAGGTATCGGGCGAGAATCAGCACGATTCACTTCAACCCGCAATGAGCACCCTGGTGATCATCGCCCATGTCAAAGACGGTGCTGACCTGGCTCGCAGCCACCATCTACCCCAGCCGATCGTTGACTTCATCCTGCAGCACCATGGCACCACTCTGGTTGAATACTTTTACCGCGAAGCTGCCAAACGCAGTGAAGAAGACCCCAATGCCGAAACTGTCAGCGACAAGGATTTCCGGTATCCCGGCCCCAAACCGCAAACGCTGGAAGCAGCCGTCATGATGCTGGCAGATACCGTTGAAAGCGCCAGCCGAACGTTGATCGACCCCACTCCGTCCCGAATCCAGGGGCTCGTCGATTCCATTGCCCAGAAGAAAATGAGTGATGGACAATTCGATGAGTGTGGCCTGACCTTCCGACAACTCCATCGAATCCGCAGCAGCCTCGTCAAATCTCTCACTGCGATTTACCACGCACGTGTCAAATACCCCGGACAACAATCGGCTTGATGCCGACCAATCGACATTGTTGAACATCGAAATCATCGTTGACGAAAACGTCACATGCATTGTTGACGAACAGAGACTGCGGCAGGCCTGTGCCACCGCAGCCCTGCATCGCGACTATTACGAGGGCGAAATCGGAATCCGCGTGACCCGTGACGCCGAGATCCATCAAATCAATCGCGACCATTTGGGACATGACTACCCAACTGATGTGATCAGTTTTCCCTACGCCGCTGCGAGCCCACACATCGAAGGCGAATTGGTTGTCAGTGTCGATACAGCCGCGGAACGGGCGACTGCTCTGGGCTGGCGTTTTGACAATGAACTGCTGCTTTACGTGGTGCATGGCACGCTGCACATCACTGGCATGGATGACATCGACAAGCAGGACCGAACCGCCATGCGAATTTCGGAGCGGGATGTGATGCTGAAACTCGGAGTCAAAGACATTGATCGATTTGCTGCCGATTCAGACGACACTGCAACCAGCCACTCGACTGGCGGCAACTCGCGGCTGGTTCCGCCTGCTGCACCGACGCTCGCACCGGAGGACCAGACGTGAGTGATGCATGGGGCTGGTGGTCACTCTCACTGATTGGATTTGCATTCAGCAGCGTCGGCGGCCTGGGTGGCGAACTGCTAGACAGATTTGCCGGACGCCAATTGGAAGCTTATTGCCGCTTAAAAAAGAAACGGGAACGTTTTGGCGCAGTCCTGGATAATCAGGACGCCGCCATTCGCGGCAGCGAATACCTTCGCATGATTGGAACAGTCATGTTTCTGGTCGCTGGCACGGCTGCCATCTTTGTCAACGATGCGACACCTGCAGCGGTCCGCTTGATCCAGTGGGGCCTATCGGCCGGAGCCATGATGATGATGGTTCATATTTGGCTGCCAGCGGCAGTCACGCGATTCGCTTCCACTCAGGTACTGTATTACACGTGGCCGTTTTGGCGCAGTCTGTCGGTTCTGATGAGTCCGCTTGCTGCTCCGGGAGAACTGGTGGATTTGGTCACCCGCAGATTAACAGGTACCGCAGAACATGACGACGAAGAAGAAGAACAGCTTGAAGATGAAATCCGGACGATTGTGACGGCGGGAACACGGGATGGCTTCTTTGGACCGGGTGTACGGGAAATGATTCAGGGCGTGATGACCCTGCACGAAGACACCGTCGGTCACATCATGACCCCCCGCGGTGACGTTGACGCCATCGACGTTACAATGGACTGGAATCAAACACTGGCAACGGTCGTTGAAGCTGGGCGTACTCGGTTTCCGGTCTACGAAGGAACGCTCGACCACGTTGTGGGAATCCTGTATGTCAAAGATCTGCTGCCCTACCTGTCCAGCAGAGAAATCCCCGATCAATCTCTGCGCGAAATCAGTCGGCATGCGTGGACGGTGCCGATTGACAGGTCCGTCGAGATCATTCTCAGGGAATTTCTTCACAGCCGAAGCCATATGGCAATCGTGATCGATGAGTTCCAACAAACCGCTGGGGTCGTCACAATCGAGGACGTCTTGGAGGAAATCGTCGGCGAAATTGTTGATGAGTCCGATGAAGAAGAAGAATTCGGGATCGAAATCATTGATCTGAATACCGTGGAAGTCGACGGCCGTGTGATGATGGATGATCTGAATGAAATGACCGATTGGGAACTGCCAGAGAGCGATGACTACGAAACAATTGCCGGATACGTGCTATTTCACGTCGGTGCCATCCCAAAAACGGGAGAGCGTCTGGTAATCGAAAACACGAAAATCGAGATTTTAAAAGCCAGTGTTCGCAAGATCGACTCGATGCGAATCCAGCGAATCGACCAACCGGATCAAAAAGCTGGCTAAGATCTGGTGTAGCTCATGCGTGGCACCGCTTTTTCGCACCGCTTTTTCGCACCGCTTTTTCTGCGAAGAAACAATCCGAAGCGAACGACCCTGCCTTGTGGCGATTTAACCCTAGAAATCCAGCAAGTGACGAGCGGACGTCTGATTGTCCGCAGGTTTACACACCGCTAAACTGCTGACGGTGGCGGTATGCTTCCGCCATTCCCTGAGCACCATTGCCGTCTTTCGCCCGACGTCGAAAAACAGGTTGCCAGTACTGCCAGATTTTCCTTTGGAATTGCCGATGAGCCCGACAGTAAACAGCCTTGAAGTCCAAGAAACCGAAACAGTCAAGCTGACGTATGATGGGCAGGAATTCGAATTGCCCGTTATCGAGGGAACCGAAGGCGAACGGGCAATCGATATCAGTCGCCTCAGGGGCCAGACTGGATTGATCACTCTTGATGAAGGTTTCGTAAATACGGGCAGCACTCGCAGTTCCATCACGTTCCTCAACGGTGAAAAGGGGATCCTACGGTATCGCGGCTACCCAATTGAGCAACTCGCATCCCAGTCCGACTTCATTGAGACAGCGTACCTGCTGATCTTTGGTGAGTTGCCGAATACCAAACAAGCCGAAGAGTTTCGCGTCGGTATCCGCGAACACACCATGATCCACGAGGACATGCGATCGTTCTACAACGGTTTTCCCCGCGATGCCCATCCCATGGCGATCCTCAGCAGCGTGGTCGGAGCACTTTCGACTTTCTATCAGGACGCGATGGATGTCCACGATCGAGATCAAGTTGAAATCTCTATCTATCGTCTACTCGCCAAGCTTCCCACCATCGCTGCCTACAGCTACAAGAAATCGGTAGGGCAACCGTTCATTTACCCCAATAATGAACTGAACTACTGCGAGAACTTCCTGCACATGATGTTCGCCACCCCGGCACACGAGTATCTGGTTGACCCGGACTTTGCTGAGGCATTGAACTTGCTGCTGATTGTCCATGCCGATCATGAACAAAACTGCAGTACATCGACGGTACGAATGGTCGGTAGCAGTAACGCCAATCTGTTCGCCTCGATCTCAGCTGGCATCGGTGCCCTGTGGGGGCCTTTGCACGGCGGAGCCAACGAAGCATGTGTCAACATGCTCGAACAGATCGCCGCCGACGGTGGTAACGTCAAAAAATATGTCGACATGGCCAAAGACAAGGAAAACGGATTCCGATTGATGGGTTTCGGTCACCGCGTCTACAAAAACTTTGACCCGCGTGCCAAAATCATTCGAGCCAGTTGCGACAAATTGCTGGCCAAGCTAGCCCTCGACGATCCGCTGTTTGACGTCGCTCAGAAACTTGAAGAAGTCGCACTGAAGGATGAGTATTTCATCGAGCGAAAACTTTACCCCAACGTCGACTTCTACTCTGGTGTGATCTATCGTGCTCTAGGCATTCCGATCCAAATGTTCACCGTGCTGTTTGCAATCGGGCGACTGCCCGGATGGATCGCACACTGGCATGAAATGCACAGCAACCCGGCAACCCGAATCAACCGACCTCGTCAGGTATACACGGGCAGCACGGAACGCGACTTCATTCCAATCGAAAAGCGTTGAGGCCAAGCGAGCGGTTGTCGAGCGTGCCGGATATGATGCTGGGTTCTTTAACCGAGCTCATTCATCGCTGGCTGTGGTGTGAGTGCCTTCGACACTCCCCAAGCCACCGTTAGGATCCTCGTT
>JAPKCI010000075.1 GCA_028823035.1 Rubripirellula sp. | reverse complement strand
TGCCATCCACCCGACCATCGTTTCCGCCGACCCGACCTTCCGTGCCATCCACCCGACCATCGTTTCCGCCGACCCGACCTTCCGTGCCATCCACCCGGCCATCGATTCCGTCGAACCGACCTTCCGTGCCATCCACCCGGCCATCGATTCCGTCAACAAAACCTGTGCGTCCCGGTGATCGTCCTTCAACGCTGCCAGCAGATCGGCCAGGAAATGGAACGCGGCCAGGAAATGGAACGCGACCAGGAAATGGAACGCGACCAGGAAATGGAACGCGACCAGGAAATGGAACGCGGCCAGGAAATGGAACGCGACCGGGCACCGATCGGCCATCAGTACGCCCTAGCCTGCCCGGACTTGATGGTGACCGACCAGGTCGACCAGGTCGACCAGACCGACCCAGTGTCGACGACCGCCGTGACAGGTTGAACGACCGCCTTGACCAGCGTCCTGGTTACGGTCACCCCGACTACGGACGACCCGGTTACGGTTGGAACAATTGGTACGACAGCCACTACAACCATCATAACAATTGGCATCATGGATCATGGCATCATCCATGGCGTCCGCCATCTTACTTGAACTACTGGTGGAATCGTTATCCAGCGCTCACCACATTTGGCTTGACCACATGGGGTATCAATCGAGTCGGTTGGGCCTTTGGGTACAACAATTATTACAACCCATATGTGACGCCCAGTACGGTCGTTGTTGACAACAGCGTTTACGACTATTCACAGCCAATCATCATGGCACCCGGAGAAGACACTCTGTCAAGTAACCCGGTTGCCCCACCAGAGGAAGAGGTTCCCGAAGCTTCGCTGACAGCATTCGACCAGGCAAGAAATGATTTCTATTCAGGTGATTACGCGGCGGCCTTGAATGCAACTGATGAAGCATTAAAAGCAAGTCCCAATGACGCTGTGATTCACGAGTTCCGTGCGTTGACCCTTTTTGCACTGGGTAATTATCAAGAATCTGCGGCGACGCTGTATGCAGTCCTGAGTGTTGGCCCTGGATGGGACTGGACGACAATGATCGGACTGTATCCACAGGTCGACATTTATACGGAGCAACTGCGAAGGCTCGAAACGTTCGTGACGGACAACCCAGATGACAGTGCAGGCCTGTTAGTGCTCTCGTACCAGTACATCACGGCAGGACATGATGATGCTGCGGCAACGGAACTGAAACGATTGGTCGATTTGACACCAACGGATCCTGTTGCGATCCAGTTGCTGCTAGGCGTCGACCCAGACGCCAAGATCCCTGACCCACCCAAGGAGGTACTGCCGCCCCAGCCAACAGCCAATATTGCGAAAGACCAACTGGATGGATCTTGGTCAGCTGACCGAGATGGTCGGGAATTCGAGATGGATCTGAAGGAAGACGGAACGTTCTTCTGGAAGTATTCCCAAGGTGGCCAATCTCAGCAGGTAACTGGGGTTTGGGACGTCGACGACAAGGGGATTCTGGCGATGGAGATGAATGATGACGGTGTGATGCTGGCGCAGGTTCTCATGAAAGACGGGAAACTGGACTTCTACATGATCGGTGATACAGAGGCTGCGGCTCCGATTGAGTTCACCAAAGGATGAGTTGATCGGCTACCATAGGCGATAATTCTGGTTGAACGAGCACGAATGCGCGTCAGCAATCGGCTACTATTCCAATGACCCTCGTCGCAATTGATCCATCATGAAAGACCGTGAATTACCCCGCACCATGCCGCTGTTCCTGATGGGCGGCGTGCTAACCGTCTTGGGCTGTTTGGCCATCGCGACCCCCAGCCTTGCCGGCACTTGGGTCGTAGCGGTCATCGGAATCACTCTGCTGATCGCCGGTGTCATCCAGTTATTGACAGGTTGGTGGGCCGAGAACTTGTCGAGCAAACTACCCGCCATGATCATCGGGCTTGTATCAACCGTCTGTGGAGCTGGGTTACTGGCAAAACCGTTCATTGGGTCAGCCATGATTGTTTGGGTCATGTCGATCTTTTTTCTGGTCGGTGGCTGCTGGAAAATGATCACCGCTTTCAGTTATCGTCCGGCAAAAGGGTGGATTCTTTTTTTCATCAGTGGTCTGATCGCTCTGGGCCTGGGCTATTTCATGTTTCAGCAGTCGCCCGACAACGACCTCAAGATCATCGGTTTTCTTGCTGGCATCGACTTTCTATTAACGGGGATGTCAATTCTTGCCGTGGCGTTTACCATCCGGCAGCTTCAAGCCGCGCTTCAGCCCACTGCAGAACAGATCACCGATGAACAGAACTCGGATGTTCTGTTGACCGATTGATTGTGTTCGCAAATGTTCACGAACAGCATGCTTGCAAAAACCATCGGAGACATTGGCCGTCATTGGCGGATCTTGTTTTTGACCAGCCTACTGTACACGGTCATTGCCGTGATGTTGTTGACGCCTGCGGTGTCATTGCTACTCCATGTCTTCATCCGATTTTCCGGCAAGTCGGTGCTCGCCGACCAGGACATGCTGTTCTTCCTGCTTGATCCGATCGGCTGGATTGGTTTGGTAATGGTTGGCACCTTTTGGCTGGGGATCGTTGTACTTGGCCAAGCCGCACAGATGGCCATTCTTGCGGCGCCAGATGACACCAAAACGGGCGTCGTCGAATCACTTCGATTTGCCATGGCACATGCATGGCAAATCAATCAGGTCACCGCCCGACTGATTATCCGCACCGCCTTGTTGGTCGTTCCCTTTCTTGGGATGGCGGCAATCATCTACTCATTGCTGCTAACCAAGTTCGACATCAACTACTACCTGCAAGAAAAACCGCCCGAATTCATATTGGCTGTTGCCGTAGGAATTGTTTTGGCCATCGCCTTGTCGATACTGTTGCTGAGGTGCTTTTCGAGCTGGGTTTTTGCCTTGCCTCTGGTACTGTTCGAAGACGTTCCCGCACGGAAAACCTTGCAGGAAAGTCGCTCGCGCGTCGAAGGCTCGCGAATCAGAATCATCCTTCTGTTTGCCGTCTGGTTAGTTGGCGGACTCGGGCTATCCGCCGTAGCCACCTCACTAGTGATATGGCTTGGTCGCATAATCGTACCTGGTACGACTTCTAGCCTCAGTGTTCTGGTCGTTGTGTTGGGCATTTTCCTGATGATCTGGATGATCGTCCACCTCTTGACCAGCATGATCAGCAGCACAACGTTTTCGGCGCTGTTGCTAAATTTGTATCGCGAAGTTGCTTGTAGCGGTGGAGAAATCGACGTTTCAAAGTTGTCCCTTCACAGTCTCGCTCAACCAGTCCCAAAACTCCGGATCACCGGCAAACGACTGGTTTTCGGTTGCCTGCTTGGACTAGCAGGGGCAACCGCAACTGGAATCCTCGCGATGAAGAGCGTCCGCCTCGATGACGATGTCACAATCATTGCTCACCGCGGTGCTTCTGCCACTGCCCCGGAAAACACTTTAGCTTCGATGCGGCAAGCGATCACGGAACAGACCGACTGGGTCGAAATCGATATTCAGGAAACAAGTGATGACAAAATCGTTGTTTTTCACGACAGCGACTTCATGAAACTGGCAAACGTCAACCTGAAAATATGGGAGGCCACTCTGGATGATCTTGGAAAAATTGATATCGGTAGCCACAAGAGCCCGGAGTTCAAAGACGAGCGTGTTCCGACGCTGGATGAATTACTGACTACCTGTAAAGGTAAAGCGGGCGTTGTCATTGAACTGAAATACTACGGGCACGACAAGAATCTTGAACAACGAGCTCTCGAGATTGTCGATGCACACAACATGTCATCCGAAGTGATGTACATGTCGTTGAATCTGGATGCCATTGTCAAGATGAAACAGTTGAATCCCGAGTGTCGCGCCGGTCTGTTGTTGTCGGTGCTTAGTGGTGATGTCCAGAATACGGAAGCCGACTTTCTTGCCGTGAATGCCCTGTTTGTCAATCGCTCATTCATACAAAGCGCTCACGCCAGTGGAAAAGACGTTTATGCATGGACGGTCAACGACGCAGTGACCATGTCCCGAATGATCGGAATCGGCGTCGATGGCCTGATCACTGACAAACCTGGATTGGCCCGCAGCGTGTTGGCAGAGAGAGCAAAGCTCAATCCTGCTCAACGGTTGCTGCTGGAATTGTCAGAAGCATTCGGCGTGGTTCCAGTCGTAACCGAACAATGATTCGGGTCAGTCGCGAAACATCCGCTGTGACTGGTCAACCGGCTCGCCACGCCGGCACCTGAGACATTCCCCAGTCGAAATCAGTCGGTGGCGGGCATGTCGGTCCAGTTCCACCGGCACTCGTACTGTCGGTTGCTCTTGGGATTGATCAACTGGAACGTTGCGATGGATCCAATGGGCAAGTCGACGGTTGTGGCAGGCACCACTGACTCACTCAGCTCGGGTTGTCCAATCGGATAGGAGTTTATCTTAAACTGATCATAACTCCGGTTCGTTGGCATCAGAATCCAGATCTGGGCGAGTCCCGTGTCGCTGGCAATGGTAAAACGGAATCGTCCTTCTTCACCAATGACTACCACCATGTCTCTGGGAAGAATCGACTCAAAGACTGCTATCTGTTCCTCTTTGGCAGGCATGTTTGACAGATCAAAACGAACTTCCCAGAGATACTTGTCGTCGACTGAATGACTGCGGAACAATTGCGGCATCAATGCTGGAGTGCGCGAACGAAATCGCAAGTTTTGATCCACCGTCTGCAACTGCAACCTGAGTTCATCATTGTCATGTCCATCCGCAATGCGTCGCATCCGAACCCGTGTGTATACATAGGGTTGCCAGTCTGTTTCGGACGGGGCAGCAGACCAACCTCGCAAATCAAAAATTCGGTCGTCTGAGATCACTTCCACACCCGTATCTGAACTCGCGGCAAGCGAATCCAATTCAGAAAATTCCACTTCGGGAATTTCGTGATGGGGCCCTGATTCCAGTAACTTGAGAATTTTTCTGTACAGTGGACTGGTTTCTGAGACCGCCTCCAGCACGTAGCTCTGTTGCAATGCAATCCGGTTGGATCGGTAGAGCATGTAGGGAAGCGTAAATACTAGCAAGACAAAGAGAGGAGTCCAGAGATAGGTCGGCCAATCCCTGACGGCAAGCAGAGTACTGAATACATGCCGCGACGCGGACTTTCTCAACCACTTCGCGGTTCGCAGAGCAGTGTCTTCATCACTGAGCGACAGCAATTCGTCACTCTGGAACGTTGATCCTCGCGCCGACACCTCCAACGGATTCCATGGTGGCCCAGTCGTGCCACGATCCTCTGGCAGTTCATCATGACTGGAACACTGCTGTCTGGCGACGCAGTAACCATGCTGAACCAAAGCCGAGACTTCCAGATCGGTGAAACGATCCATATCGGTTCGAATCAACGCGGCCTGTCTCTGGATTTCCGGATGAGGAGCCAGTGGATCCTGTGCCCGTGAAACCACTTGAGTGATGGGAAAGAAGAGTACACCGGAACTTTCATGGAAGGAATCCATTTCCAACTGGTACACCCGATTCATCAGAATGTCGGTGGAACGCATCGCCGTCGCCATCAAGCCACCGGCCCGGCCATCTGAACGGACCTTGAACGAAGCCCCGGCATTGCTGACAAGAATTTTGTCAATCCCGTCAGAGCTTGCTCTCAAGCATGGTTGCCCGGCTTCCTGTTCCAGCAACTGGGCTACCAATTGTCGATTCAGCCAGGTCATATCGGTCAAGTCCAACTGATGAGATGAAAACTTGCATTCGTCCAACAATGACTGAGCCCGCCGATTCTCAAGGATTACCTGTTGAAATACGGGATCACTGTAAAGGTGTTCGGTGTTCAGCACCTGACCGAGATTTTCGATCGCCGTAGTCGCCTGCTCCTCAGGGCGACTGCCTGACATTGGCTCGGACGGGATCAAATTCAAACGCTTCCATAGTTGTCCCAGCGGGGTCGATTCCGAGCATTCAGCGGCCCGTTTGAAGACCCCGATGGTTGCCGCTCGATCAAGAATATCGCTCTGTTCAAATTCTGCGATGTCACGTAACGACGAGCTTTGCAGATGTCGAAACATCCTCAAGCCAAGGTTGTCATAGATACCTCCATCCGTGAAGGCGTGACGCGAGAACTCACCCTCCAGCGCACCGACATCACTGCCTCGCAATTCGAGCGGAGGGAAGAAACCGGGAAAGGCTGACGAGGCAGCCACTGCCATTGGGACAGTCGCCAAACCAATCTGCATCTTTTCGAACGCGTCATGCCCACTGGCCGTACGGCGGTGCAACAACAAGCCTTCACGGTAGAACGCGCACAAAGAACCTTCGCTCAGGTCGGTCGACAGAATGTACAGTCTGGGACTTTCGGGGAGGCTGAAAAGCCCTACATCGCCATAGAGATAGTTTTGATAGTGCTGCTCCAACAGCCCGGCACGCGTGTACTGGCGCCTTGCCTGCAGACGTACCGTTCGTCGCCCCCAATTCACCATCGAAGTGAGCGGAAATCGGCGGACGATTCGGTTACGCACATCCATTTGCAGGAACCGAATCAATTCCCCGGACACTTGCTGGAACTCATCATCGCTCCCGCAATAACGGTCCCAATTGAGAACCAGGTGCGCCGCGAGCACACTGCCCCCGGAAACAGAGGTGATTTGACTGACATTTTGGATAATTCCTGCATCTCGCAGATATCGAATCACGCCAAGATGGTAAAGCGAAGCGCGAAAACCACCTCCGGATAACGCGAGTCCATAGCGATTCATCAGTCAGATCTCGTGGTTGACAGCCTTGGTCCGGTGCGCAACCCGCGGCACCCTTCACAACAAGCCCTTCCCCAAGCCTATATCCAAATAGAGTGGCGGTAGAAAAAAACCAACACTGAGACAATTAAAACAGGCCATCACTCTTTTACCTGCTGTCCCATTCCGATTTCTGCAGTCAGTGTCGAAATTACATCACCGCCAAATTCAGCACGAACGTCAAATTCAGCAACATCCGTGGTGCAATTCGATTCGCTGCTCAGAGATCACTATCCATGCTGGGCCGGTTTGGATCAGCAAGTCTGATCCTGTCCGACAGTCCACTCTCTGCGATCCCCCTGACCGGGCCGAGTTCAAAATGGAAAACTGTCATCCAGTGAACTCTCAGAGAGTTCGACCAGGAATTCTGCCAGCCGATCTGAAATCAAGTCCATCACCTGCTTACCCTTATCGGCAGTGGCAGCGTGTGGGTATCCCGAACCACAATTGGTCGTCAACAGGTCCCATCGTCTTGTGATTTGCACCCAACCTTCGTTGACGGCCCGAAAACGAGTCTTGCGTGTCGCCCCGTCATCTGCAGTGAGACTGCCGTCGGCGTTGGTTGCTACCAGATGCGGAAAGTACGCAAGAGCAAGTGATGTCTCCATTTCACCTGCGTGGTCCTCCGGGTGCTCAAAGATCGTCGAATAAACATCGTTGACCATCTTGAACCAGTCGCACAAAAACACTTGCACATCGTTGCCCGCCAATGTCCTCAGCAAAGGCTTGAAATCATTACCGCCATGACTGTTCAACAGCACGATTTTCTCGACGCCGGAATTCCGAAGAGATTCGACAAGGTCTGTTAGCAACAAATCGAGTGTTGCCGGATTCACATTGATTGCCAGTGGCAACCGCCGCATGTTGGTTTGCACTCCAAAGGGAACCGTGGGCAACAAGCTGACAGCGGCACCTCGCCGAAACGCCTCTTCACAGACGCGTTCACCGATAATGGTCGCCTCATAGACATCCGTGCCGTAGGGCAAATGCAGGTTATGAGGCTCTGTCGCGCCCAGCGGAATAACAGCGACACGAATATCGGCGTCCTTCACGTATTCGTAATTACACTCCGCCAACAACCAGGGTCTGGCATCTTTCCCCATGAGGACCTTTCACAAACGCGACAAAAAAAGGTAACGGGATCGATCGCCGAATCAGGGATTGCCCCGTTTTTCCGATACCTGATTTTTCGATGACTCAAGCATTTTGATCGCCGAATCTGCAAAACGTTGACCCAGTTTCACATAGCCATCTGCTGAATAGTGCAGATCATTCTTGATCATTTTTCCGCTTCGGTTTTTTCCATCATTCAGATCATCTGTATCAACCCAGACACACCGGGGGTGATCGTCTGCCAATGCAACCTGCTGCTCACGCACAAGAGTCCAGTGCGGGTATCTCTTGTTCTGCAAATCAAAATCACTCAAGCGGCCAACCACGAAGTTCAAATCCTTACGACCGAGATCGGTACTCAGTTGTCCAAACAACCCTTGCAAACTCGCCGCATAAATCTCGCCGTGTTTTTCATTGGCATCTCTCTCACCCTGCATCCAAATGAACGTCACCGTTGATATTTCTTTTCCATTGATCGCAGCCTTCACTTTCATCATCAAGCGATCATACAAGTCACCGGTGGAATCAGGGCGACTGCCGTCGGCTGATTTCCAGTCTTTGTACCACCTGCGAATCGGTTGTCCCCCCACAGCATCTTTGACCACGATGACGTTCTTTTTCCCAAAGGCTTTTTCGACTGCCGGCGTGAACGATTCCTCGGGTTTCAATCCTGCCATGTTGGATTGCCCGGAAAGGATAAACAGATTCACTCCCGGTTCAGCGGATTCGGCACGAACCGACGCAGTGAACATCACGCTGAGCATGACTGCCAGGACCAGAATCATGCCGGTTGTCAATGCGTTTCTGCAACGCCTTACAGTGGAGTTGATCGTCAACGATGAACGACAAAATGCTTGGCTGTTTTCCGCAACTTGGACCATTGATGGATTCTCTCTGAAGTACTACGGCATTGTGATTGGAAGGGGAACGATCTGTTCGTTACTCAATCGTCGCAACTGTCCTTCGCGACCCCCAACGGCCAGACTGCCGTCAGTGGGATGAACTCGGATGGCGTACAGCCATGCTTGAGCAGCGTTGGTAACGTTGACTACTTCCATTGTATCAGGATGAATATTGCGAACGGATCCATCGTCACAGGCGACCGTCAACCAAGCTCCATTGGTGTGCCACGCGACTGAAAGAGGGACCACATCCAAGCGGCAGAAGCGTACCAACCGTCCAATCGTCGGTTGCCAGAGTCTGACGGTACGATCATCGCTGACCGAAGCCAACATCGGCAAACGACGAGTCTGCGAGTCATTAACCTGGGGCCGCTTCCGCAGTTCATGGATCGCCCGCGTGTGGTTATTCAGTGTTCTCACAAGTTCCCCCGTTTCCACGTTCCAGATCCGAATGTTCTGATCGAGCGCGCCACTGGCAATCAGAGCTCCATCGGCCATGAACTCGATCGTCGTCACGCCTTTGGAATGCCCCCGAAACCGTCTGATCGGATGAGTTTCACCAACTCTCCAGAGCACGACTTCGTGATCCAGACTGGCCGTCGCAAAAACATCATTGTTTCGCCATGTGACGGATTGGACGGTATCGGAATGGCCATCCACAGTGCAGAGAACTTCACCTTCCGGCCAGGATCGAATCTCAACAACACCCTGCTCAGCAGGTGTGCCACCACCCACAGCCAGTTTTGATCCATCAGGCGAAAAGGCGAGCGAATGAATTGAAACCAGTGACGATCCCATCCGCCTCTGTGGCTCAAGTAGCGGCCATGCATGCTCTATCAGGCCGGACTGCGAGGCCGCAAGGATCGAGCGTCCGTCAGGATCAAAAGCAAGTGCTGTAATGGGTGGTTCGGTTGCGATCGCCAGACTCACCACTCCGAAGCACCACATCCAGACGTTGCAGCAGATCACTTGCCACATGTTTCCCAACCCAGCTAAACCGAAAACAGTTCGATCTTTCCGATCAGTTGGATCAGTCGACCACGGATATGCTGGCCAAAACATGGAAGTAAAACTCATGCGATTAATTCAGACAAAACGTTTGCTTCGTACGGAGCGACCCTGACTGGACGTCCATCGCGGGTTTGAAATTCCCGCTTGGGATCGATACCCAACAAGGTGTAGATGGTGGCAGCCAGATCGGCGGGCGTGACAGGTTTGTCTAGAGGTGATTCCCCAACTGCATCGCTGCTGCCGATTACCTGACCGGCCGCGACGCCTCCACCTGCCATCACCACGCTGAACACACGTGGCCAATGATCCCGTCCACCCCGCGTGTTCAATTTGGGCGTCCGCCCAAATTCGCCCATCACCACAACAAGGGTTTCATCGAGCATCGCCCGGTCTTCGAGATCCCGCACGAGAGCCGAAAGCGCAAGATCGAGAGATGGAACGAGCCCCACACCAACCTTCGCACCAGCGTATCCATCCTTGAGTCGCGTCTGCAGATTTTCGTGTGTGTCCCAACCACGATCATTGACAGTCACAAACGGAACTCCGCGTTCAACAAGCCGACGCGCCAAGAGACAACACTGGCCAATCGACTTAGCACCATACTGCTGCCGAACTTTCGATGGTTCTTCTGACAATTTGAATGCACGTTTGGCATCTTCTGAAGCAATCAACCGGTAGGCCCGTTCCAAATCGGGATCCGACAAACCGGCAGCAGAAGCAGTTCCCGAATGATCAAAAGCATCCAACGCGGCAACAAACTGACGGCGACGATCCAGACGAGTCAGGTCGAGCCCCTGATAGAAATCGAGGTCGCGAACAGAAAAGTTCGGTTTGGTGGGATCGCCACCTACTGAAAATGGTCGTGTTGCCGCCGGCAAGTACCCACCCCCTGTCATCCGACTGCCACCCACGCTGAAATTCGGGACAGCAATATTGGAGGGAAGAACAGTGGGTTCACGATGAAGATGGGACACCACCGCACCATACGCTGGGTACTCCAACACGGGCGTCGGTTTATAACCGGTCAACAGATAATGGGTACCGAAGTTGTGTTCACCCAAAGGCGATGTCATCGAACGAATGATCGCAATTCGGTTCAACAGGGCAGCGGTTTTTGGCAAGCATTCATTCAACCGTATCCCGGGGATAGCTGTTGCGATGGTTCCCAGTGGTCCCCGCACCTCCGCTGGCGCATCAGGTTTGGGGTCGAATGTCTCGAGATGGCTTGGGCCACCATCAAGCCAGATCAGGATGCAGGATTTAGCTCGAACCGGCATCTGGGGTTCCGCCGCTGAAAGACGCTGGTGTCGCAGATAATCATCGAGGCCGAGACCCAGCGCGGTCAAACCGCCAACCCGCAAGATATCGCGACGCAGAAAACCATCACATCGCATCAGTTCATTTTCCATGATAGGCTCCCGTGTTCCGACCGCTTCGCGTCAGAGTTTTCTGTATGGTTAACAAATCAACGCCTCAATGGTTGGTTACAAACTCTTTGCAAGTCAACAGACCCCAGACAAAGTCTTCCAACTGCTCGCGTTTTTCAGTTGGATCCGCAAACGACTTCAGTCGTTCGTTCCAGAACCTTTTCTCACCGTCGGAAACGGGACGGCCCAGAGCAGCGAGGTAAAACTCGTCAACAACCACTTCGACCGTGGCACCCGATTCAAGTAAACGTGAAAGTCGTCCCCGGTTGGACGCGATCCTCTGATTCAACAGCGGACCGTTGAACAAATGCAACTTACGAGAAAGGCCGCCGTTATCCTGAACCAACACTGGCGTCTCACAGGTGTCCTGACGTGAACATCGTCCCAATACGTCCAGCGTCTGCGACTCAATCCCCGGATCAACCAGCGTCACCGCACGGGTCCCCAGGGCGGTGTCACCGTAGCGTTCCGATACTTCAAGCACATCCGAAATGGCATCTGCCAGAACTTCGGGTTCCAATGACTGAGACATCCTGTGCGAATAGTACCGATCATCAATTTCGTTGCCGCTGACAGTTCGACTGCTGCGACTGTACGCATCACTTGATGCGATCAGTCGCAAGGTGTGGCGAAGATCGAATTGATGGCCGACAAAATCCTCCGCAAGTGTCTTCAACAGTTTGGGGTGAGTCGCAGGATTGGTCGCTCGTAAGTCGTCGGCGGGCTCGACCAGCCCGCGGCCCATCATCGCCTTCCACAACCGATTGACCATCGCCCTGGCAAAGTAGGGGTTATCGCTGGAAATCAACCAGTCAGCCAATGCCTCGCGGGGATCATCGGAATCCTCTAGAAAATGCTCTCCCGGGATCCGTGGTACAGCGTTCTCACCCGTGCGTGGATGAATGACCTGGCCACCCGACGCGACAGCGACGACCTGCCCCTGTTGAACTCGAGCGAAGATAGCAGCCAATCCGTGATAGTCGTCCTGTGTCCATTGATCCAGCGGGTGATTGTGGCAATTGGCACATCGCAAGCGACTACCCATGAAAAGCTCACTTGTGAATTCAGCCTGCTCGCGCGGTCCACTCACGGTGCGGAAAAAATTGGCAGGCCCAATTTGGTGGGTATCGCCCTGAGCTGTCAGCACTGATCTTGCCACGACATCGTATCCGACCTTTTCCGAGATCTGCTGTTTCAGCCAAGCGTGATACTTTTCGACGCCGAGCAGGTTACCCGGTTGTGCATGGATTCTGAGTAATTTGGCCAACTGCAGCGTCCAATACTCGTTGAAGGCCTCCGACGCCAGCAAGCGGTCGATCAGCTTCACGCGTCGTTCAGGATCACGATCCCCAAGAAAGCTGCGGACGCTACCCGGTTCGGGCAGCCTTCCGGTCAAGTCCAAGGAGACGCGACGCGAAAAAGATGCATCATCAGCTGCCCCGGACGCAGGTATTCCCAAGGTCGCCAACAACGTGTCTACCGACCGGTCGACGAATTGGGTTTGCCCGCCGCCACGAGTGACACCTGATGTTCGATCAGAGTAAGGCTGGATGATTTCAATGGGCATCACCTGACTCAAGTACCGGGCAATGATAATGTGCCGGCCGCCTCGCAATACCCGTGTCTTGGCCGTCTCAGAATCTACCTCCAAAGCCGCAGGATCTTCTGCCTTGAAAACAGTTTCGCCGGTTACATCGCGTGATAAACCATCAGAAAAATGTGCCACCGCTTTCAAGGTCAGATGACCACCCGAACCGCGAATCACAGCCGACTGCGGCGACACTTCCAGCCGCACGAACCGTCGTTTTGCAGCCCGATCACCGCGATGGGCCCCATGCCGGATCCAGTCTGTCACGCGAGCAACGGCAGACGAATCTGGATCCAGGCGATAACCTCCCCCGTGCTCAGTTGCTTCGGTTGGCTTCATCAGCAGCAAGCTTTGATCCGGATCGATCAGATTAACCCGTCGACCTTTCAGTTCCAAAGCAATCGCGCGATAGTCAGCGGCTGGGTCACCGCCATACAACGACAACTTAAAACCACCACGTCCAATCGCCGCACCATGGCAGGCGCCAGTGTTACAACCAGCCTTTGTCAGCACAGGGATGACGTCGTGGTCAAAATCGATTCGGGAATCCGAACCCACCGGTATGACGACAGCGAAAAAAATCCACCAGATTGGCACCGGCTACTCCTTGTTGGGTGAATCGCTGGGCTTTGGTGAATCGCTGGGCTTTGGTGAATCGCTGGGCTTTGGTGAATCGCTGGGTGAGCCGTATTTTTTCAACCACTCCTGAAGCACTTCTTGAGATTCGCCAGTACCATTATTTTTAAACCGCTCAGAATTGACAACGGCCAACACGACTCTCGCCAGCTCTTTGCGGGCTGTCTCATTGCGGGCAACGTATTCGTCGACCTTGCTGGCCGCTTTTCGGACCTCGTCGTCGCTGGCCTGTTTATTGATTACCGAGCGAAACAACGATTGCAGCTGTGGATCCTGTTGCCGACGGGCATTACCACCTGCCGGGTCAGCATCCCGCTTTTGCCGGCTCATGCTCGCTCGCCCCGCATAGCGGGTTTCAAGCTCTGCCACCGATGGCACATCGCCACCGCCCGTGACGTCGGCGATGGCCTTTAGAATGACTGGACCATCTACCTGTAACTGCGGTTGAACGAGAGCAAAGTTACCGGTGACCTTACCTTGATTTCCCACCAATACGGTCAGCGTGACATTTCGATTCAATCCATAAGCTCCGGGCCCCTCCTTGCCCTCCATGGACATCCCGTACTTAACCCCGTCGTTAAATAAACGTTGCACGTTTTTCGCCCACTCCCCGGTCGCCGTTGGATCATCCGTCAGGAATACAACTGAGACATCCATCCCCTTGTCTTTCCTGCCTGCCGCAAATTGGGTCACTGCTCGCATCAATCCGAAACCAGGCCGTGTCAATTCATGCAAAAAGACCAGCGTGACAGGCTTGCCGTCCGCATCAGCGATAGGGTCGAATTCTTTACCCTTCAGAGCGTCTGACAGGCCGTTAGCCTTGAAGCCAGGTAGACTTTCTCCCAACTGTGGACCTGAGAAAACCGATTCATTCTTCTGAGCATTCGCAACTCCCAAATGTCCGACTGGTAATAACAGGCTCACTAAAAGCAAACTCAATCGAACAGATTTGTACATCCAAACTTCCTTCTGCGACGGACGGGGAAATGCGAACTTCTATTGTGACAGAGACGGAACTGCCTCGCCTCCCTTTAGGCCACAAACACTGGCCAAACTCGGGAACGGCTTAGAATCCCTGCCAGCATCCCAGACCGCCTCCGTAGAAATCAGAGGCTGCATCTAGTGAACATCGGCTGACGCACCGACAATCCCACCGAAATACGAATGGCTGAACCCCCTCTGCCGGAGTACAATGCATTGCACTGGGTAATTCACGGCGGGGCTACCGACAACCAGTTACAAAAAGATACCGGAAAGCCATTTTTCTAGCTTCTCTCGCTGCGATAGTAGTACAGATTATCAAGCAAGGTGACCGCGGCGACTGCAACTTCCCAATGGCCAGCCACCGTCGACTGGCATGATGGGAACAGTAAGCTTGCTGAACTGTAAACAATCAGTCGCTGTAAACAATCAGTCGCTGTGAACAATTAGTCGCTGTGAACAATCAGCAGATTTCAACCGGCGGCAACCAGCTTTCAATCCAAGCAGCATGAACTCAGCACAAGTCATGGATTCAAGGATGGGACTCCGAGCGAAACCTGCTTGATACTGGCTCATGGCAAAGAGCGTCACCTTTATAACCCTCACAAGAAATCAGCAGATCATGTGGATCAAGATTGCCTTGGGCATCACGGTCGTTGCAGCGATTGCTGCCGGTACGATTCCCTTCGTTCCTTTGAGCAGCGGCAGTGCTCATGACAAGTCGATCATGACTTATACGGCGACACGCGGTGACCTTGCGGTCACGGTTACCGAGAATGGAATGCTTGAGAGTTCGAACAACGAAGAAATCAAGTGCATGGTCAAGGGGGGCAGCACCGTCCTGTGGGTCATTGAAACAGGCACCATTGTGCAAGCCGGCGAGGAACTGGTTCGCCTGGACACCTCATTGATTGAGGACAGCATCACCCAGCAACAGATCACGTATGAACGTGCTGTAGCCAACCAGATCATTGCCAAAAGCGAAGTCGATGTTGCCAAGACGAACATCGAGGAGTACGTGCATGGCACCTATCTGGAAGAAAGAAGTACGATTCAGAAATCGATTTTCGACTCAGAGGAAATGGTCAAGAAAAAGCAATTGGCATTCGAATCTTCTTTGAGACTGGCTTCCAAAGGCGTGTATGGTTCGCTGCAAATGGAAAGCGAGCAATATGCAGTTGATTCGGCAAGAAAAGATTTGGAATTACAAAAGAAGAAACTGGAAACTCTGGAACGTTACAAGAGAAAAAAAACGCTCCAGCAACTTCAGAGTGCATTGGATGCAGCCGCAGCAAGATTGGCGGCTGAGCAGGCATCCTTGAAACTGGAAAAAGATCGCTTGGACCGAGACAAGAAACAGCTTACGAATTGCATCATCACGGCACCCGCTGCAGGGATGGTCATTTTTCCTTCCGCCGCTGAGTGGAAAGAAACGCCAGACATTGAAGAGGGAGCACGGGTACGGGAACAGCAAACTCTGCTGATGATTCCTGATACTTCCAAGATGCAAGTCAAAGTCGGTGTACACGAATCCAAAGTGGGCCGACTGCGAATCGGGATGTCGGCGCGAGTTGAGCTACAGGATCTTGAACTCACTGGAATGATTGACGAAATTGCCGAGGTGACTCGACCCGCAGGCTGGTGGACAGGCAACATGGTCAAGTACGACACCATGATACGACTCGATCCCCAACCAGGACTCAAGCCGGGCATGAGTGCTATCGTCGACATTGTGCTCGCTAGTTACACCGATGTTCTCAAGATCCCTGTGGCCGCCATTGTCGAATCTTCCGACGACTATCTGTGCTGGGTTCGCAAAGACAATCAAATCGAGAAAAGGACGATCACGTTGGGCGATACCAATGATGAGTTCACGGTCGTTGACTCTGGCCTAGCCGAAGGCGAGCAGGTCGTACTCAACCCGGTTGCACATCTTGAGCAGGCCGAACGGGAAGCCCTAAAACCAAGGAGCAAGAGAGCCTCGAAGGCAGCGGCCCAAGACGAACCGAACGGTAAAACAACCAAATCCCCCGAGGAAGACTCCAAAACGGAAGACTCCAAAACGGAAGACTCCAAAACGGAAGACTCCAAAACGGCAGACACCAAGAAGATGGCACTGCAAAGCAAGCCAGACAAACAGACCGACGTCGAAGTTCAAACATTGTTCAAGACAGCTGACAAGAACGGCGACGGTTATCTTCAGAAAGATGAGATGCCGGCAAAGGACCGGGGAAACTTTTCCAAAATCGATACCGACAAGGACGAGAAAATCAGTGCCGCTGAGTCGGTAGCCGCCCTCGCAGCGGCGAAAGGCCAATGAATGGTTTATTCACCCAGACCCTGCTACTGGGCCTGAAGAGTCTTCTGTTACAGAAGATGCGTTCTGCTCTGGCTGCACTCGGCATCTTTATCGGCACGACCACCGTGATCTGGTTAGTCGCGATGGGCGAAGGCGTCAGCTATGACGCACAGCAGCAAATCATGGAATTGGGCGCAAAGAACATCATCGTACGCAGTGTCGAACCCCAATCTGCGGATTCCGCCAGCGAACGGGTCAAGACCTACGGGCTGCTACGAAAAGATTTCCAGCGCATCCTTACAAATGTGCCTTCTATCAGCAGTGCTGTTCCGATGCGGGAACTGAAGCGGGAGTTTCTTGTCGACGGTAGAACTGCTGACGTCAACCTGGTCGGGTGCACCAAGGAATATCTGGACCTGAACCATCTGAAAATCGCCCGTGGAAGATGGATGACACCACAAGACGACCGGGTGAATGTGATCATCCTCGCGGACCAGACGGCAAAACGGCTGTTTCCCTTGGCCAACCCCATCGGTCAGAAAGTGGGGGTAGCAAGCGATGTCTACACCGTCATCGGGCAGACCAAGCCCCGTGCGGCTGCCGCTGCCATAGGCGGCAGCCTGGAAGCAAGAGACTATGCCTTTGACGCCTACATCCCGCTGAAAACATTCGAGCACCGTGTTGGTGATCAGATCATGATCCGGCAAGGCGAGGGTTTCAACTTCAGGGGCGAAATTGTCGAACTGACACAAATCACGCTTTCAGTCGACGACATTGAACTGGTCGACGAAACCGCGGCGCTTATCGAATTGCTTTTGAAACAAAACCACGATCAAGAAGATTACGCGGTTGTGATACCCAAAGAATTACTGCAGCAAGCAGCGCGAACTCGGGCAATGTTCAATGTGCTATTGGTCGTCATCGCCGGCATCTCACTGCTGGTTGGTGGGATTGGCATCATGAACATCATGTTGGCAACCGTGACAGAACGAACACGTGAAATAGGAATTCGTCGGGCCTTGGGAGCCAAACGCAGCGACATCATCTACCAGTTCCTGACAGAAACCCTTGTGCTCACCGGTAGCGGCGGATTACTGGGCGTTCTATTCGGGCTGATGTGTCGACCACTTTTCAACGCTATGCGTTACATCATCACGTTGATTGACCCCAACCTGCTGCCACCAACCGTGATGACTCTGGAGCCACGAATCGCCGCTTGGTCAGTCGGGCTTTCGCTTTTCATTTCACTAGGAGTCGGTTTGATATTCGGAGTCTATCCGGCTCGCCGTGCCGCATACATGAATCCCATCGATGCATTGCGGCACGAGTAATTTCACCGTCTGAATAGACACCGCAGGGCAGACAATACCGCTTCATGATGAGTGTCTTACAATAAACTCCATGAGCATGCAATCTTCCAATACCATCTCACGCAGACATGATCTGGATGCCTTGAGAGCGATAGCCATGTTGTTGGGTATCGTGCTCCATGCGGCACTCTCCTTTGCCCCCATCCCGTGGCTCGTTCAGGATACAAGGCAAAGTGAATTTTTCTACTCTATGTACACCTTGATCCACGGGTTTCGCATGCCGCTGTTCTTTCTGATCAGTGGATTTTTCACCGCAATGCTATGGCGAAAACGTGGGCTTGCCTGGCTCATCCAACAACGCGGCAAACGTATTCTGCTGCCTCTGCTACTCGCCATGGCAACGATCATTCCGCTATTTTGGGTCGTTATCATCTATGCGGTTGCTGCTCAAAAAAACCAGGCAATGGCAACCGAAACTGCCGATGGCGACAAAGGAATTTGGGCAGCAGCCATGGCGGGAGACGCTGGGACCCTTGAGGCTGAAATAGCGGCGGGGGCGAATCTGGACGCTGTTCAACCCGGCACTGGCCGAACACCACTGGGGGCTGCCGTCGCGGGCGACCAACCCCAAATTGTGGCTTTGTTGCTTAAGAATGGCGCTGATCCGAACCAGCGAACGACGGATAATTCCACACCACTTCACTGGGCCTGCATATTGGGTAACGCTCAATGCGCTGCCGAACTGATTGATGCCGACGTGGATATTTCAGCCCGTAATAACTACCACTCAACGGCGGCAGACAACTTGAAGCTGGATTGGGCAACCACAGCATGGGTCGCTGGTCTGATGCGAGCCAAAGTCAATCAACCGCAAGTTAATGAAGGCCGCAAAAAAATCGCCGCGATGCTCGACTCCAGCGACTCTGGACAGTCATCGCCAAAGCAAGACAGTTTGGCGGGCGTTTGGGCACTCGTGTATGGTCTGTTCTTCGAGTTTTCTTTGTTCCACCATTTGTGGTTTCTGTGGTTTCTGTGCTGGCTGGTAGCTGGTTTCGCTATTTATGCCACCATGCTGGACAAATTGAATATCAAACGCATTCCGCAATGGTTCACCGCATCACCCTTGAGATACCTGTGGCTGATTCCACTCACAATGCTGCCGCAGTCAGTGATGGGTTTGCAATTCCCTACCTTTGGTCCCGATACATCTTCTGGACTCTTACCGGTACCGCAGGTCCTGTTTTATTACGCAATTTTCTTTGGATTTGGCGCGTTGTACTTTGATTGCCAAGACGACAGTGGTCGCCTTGGAAGGCGCTGGTACATCACCTTGCCATTCGCATTGTTTGTGCTTTTTCCGCTCGGCATCCTGTTCATCGATGGCAAATCGGATTTAAGCAATCAGCTACCCGAACAATACCACCGGACTATTTTCGTTTTTATTCAGGTAGCATTCGCATGGACGATGACGTGTGCCTGCATGGGAATGGTGCGCCGACTGTTGCACCGGGAGAGCAAGGCGATGCGATACATTTCGGACTCGTCATATTGGCTGTATCTCGCCCACCTGCCATTGGTGATTGTCTTGCAGTTGATGGTACGAAACTGGCCACTGCCGGCAATCGTCAAATTCACGATCGTCTGTCTTGTCACCGGTGTAAGTCTGCTCTGCTCCTATCAAATTTGCGTCCGATACACGTGGTTGGGCAGTCTGTTAAACGGTCCTCGAACACGTCCGCAGCCAATCATTCAAGCCGTGCTGGCAAAGAACATGGGTCCAGATTCTGAGGACACTTGACCAGTCCCGCCAGGCGACTGAGCGAGTCCCATGCGATACGAGATGCAGTGAACAGCAGCCCGACGTTTCAAGCACCGAAACCGCCTGCCGAGCAATTACTGTACATTTACATCCTTCCCGCCGGGTACCCATCAGCAACGAAACAAGTTCGTGAGCGCTGCTCGTTGGATCGAATAGGCTCCGGTGGGGGATACCGAAATAGGTGGAGCGAGATGGCCTCTGCTATTTCCGATCAAATCAAAGGCCCAAAATGTGATATTTTTTTACTTATTTTTGCTAGGTCTGCTGTGGTTTTTCGTAACAGTGATAGGCCACGCTACTTGGGTTTTGTTTGCCAAGCTGTTCAACGCCCATACAGTCACTCATCACCCCCGTAAGCCCTACAACCAAAGGCACAATCGCTTCACCGTTGCCAAGTCAATCATTGATCAATTACACAACGAAGGTCGCATCGATAGCGATACGAATATCGCAATGCTTTCCGCTGTAATAGCTTCGGAAAATGCCGATACTGCAAGTCTTGAATCAGACCAGCGCAAAACTCCGACGGGTCACCAGCCTTTATCTCAACCCACATTGGACCCTTCAAACGCACCGGCAACCGTCGATCCTGCCATCATCCCCCAGAATCAGAGCGCCGACAGAAATATTTTCTTGGCCACGCTGGTCATAGATAATGCAGCGGAAACCACCCTGAGCGAGTCGGCTCTGTCGCCGCAACCAACCCCGGACAGACTCCCTCTGAAACCAGCGAGCACCTCAGGCACCACCGACTTAAAACAGACGGATGTGTCACAGAGTCAGGCAGAATCACTGCGTGAGCATTCGCAAGATACGAAGCTGCCAGCTAAAGCGTCCAAACCGAAGCAACCGCCCACACTGTCCACCAGCGAAATCATCCAGTCATTTCTTTCAGCGCATAATATTCGCTGGGGTGAATTGATTGCTGGAATGCTGATCGTCGTCTGCTCGATCGGTCTCGTCATCAGTCTTTGGGGGCCCTTGGTCAAAACCCACCGGGCAATACCGACTCTGATTTTTCTTGCGGCCAATGCAGCAATCTACAGCGTGGGGCTCTACACACTGTCACGCTGGCGTTTGCGTCACACCAGTCGCGCGGTGCTAGTGATCGCGACGCTGCTGATTCCACTGAGCGTCCTTGCGGGCATCGCGGGCTCGGGAATTGACGCAAGCCAGACAATCGAACTAAACGATCCTATCACATTGGTGACGATTGGCCTCGCTGGTCTTATTTATTCTCTGTTCCTGTACCTCGGTGGAAAAGCCTTATCCAGTCGGTCACATGTATGGTCCATCGTGGCAGCCGTTGCAGGTCCAGTCCTGACCCTTGTCATGACTCCAGCCGTCATTCGCAGCTTTGGCTGGCAGGCGGGGTGGTTTCTTGCCTTTGGTACTACGTTTGTGATCGCAGCTTGTGCGATTTTGGGCGGCTTGTCCCGAAGAAAATCCACATCACTTGGTCCTGCGGTTGCCAGATTATATCTGCTGGTAATGGGTTTCAGCGCATACTCGCTTGCAATCGCAGCGGTTTCGATGGGCTACAACCTTCGTGACTTTGGGATGCAGGCCTTCCTGCCGATGGCAATGGCTTCCATTCCGGCATGTGTGGCGTTGGCGGGCATTGCACGATCATTGATGGATCGCGCACGAAACAGCACCGCATCGATGATCGGTGCAGTATGCTGCATCCTTCTTCTCGCGATCACTCTGGTTGTGATCATACCGGCGATGTCATCTTATGCATGGCTGTGGACATGGGCATTGGTCATGTCGATCAGTCTGATTGCTGGTCGATTTCTTTTCCAGCAGCCCTCATGGTATGCCATCTCAACCTTGCCCGCAGGTCTAGTGGCTGTTTGCACAGCGCAAGTCTGGCTCGGTCGACAAGTTTGGGAAACGAGTGCCCTCTGGACCAAATTGGTATCTGGAGAGGCGCTGATAGCGTGTCTGCTGATGACTGCCGCAACCGGGGTTTTGCTGTGGCCATTGTCCAAAGGCCCGGCGAAGAGTTGGATGAAATATGTCAACTTGGTCTGGGTGGGCATGACCCTGCTGTTAGCAGTCGTTCTTTCGCTGGCTCCTGACAGATTCATGGGCGTCATACCTAGCTGGGTCGTCGAGGTGACGCTTTGCATATCAGTAATCACCACATTCATTTACTCGCTGCGAGACTACCGCGTTTGTTATGCAACGGCTCTTGCATCTTTCTTCGGATACTACTCTCTGTTCAAGTCATTGCCGTCGGTTTCCTTGGAAATCCCAAGTGGCTGGATATACTTGACTATGTGCGTCGCAGCGACCGTATTGACATTCAGTGAGCTATCTTGCCGACTTGCCCCACGACTCAAGAAAGCCTTCACACTGAATGTCCAGGCGGTGCAAAATCATCTTGCAATGATCGGTATTGGCGTGGTCATCATTGCCACGTTCACCGCGTGTATTGGTCTGACCGGTCATTTCCGAATTTCTGTCACTGCGTTTTCCATCGCCACGATACTGTTGGTTTGGGCCTCCACGCTCATGGGCAGATTGGAAGTCTTTAAAGCAGCCCAAATGACGTCGGTCCTGCTTGCTGCAGCGATTGCACATCACTACTTCGATACGCATTTCATAACAAATAAAGCATGGCTTAGCGGCGGCGCTTTCTGGGCTTGGTCACTTGCCTTTGGAACGGTGGCCGGTTTCTGGTATTTGATCCGCGAAGCAGTACTGTTGTATCTCAAACGTTTCCAAGGCGAAGAGCCAGTGCTCGCTGAAGAATCGACAACTAACATCGAAACGCCTAGCAAAAGCCGTATCGGTCGCCTGTTCGGACAGCCCATACCGCCACTGGCGATGCCCGACACTTGGTTCATTCTCGCGGCAGCAGCTTTGTCTGCTTGCGGCACCATCTACTTTTTCGCTTGTCTGACTCTGCCCGTCTGGGCAAGAGTACAAACCCCGTACGAACCATCATGGGGATTGCCTCTCTGCAGTTGGTTGGTTGTAGCCACACTCGCAGGATTACTGAAACGACACGATTTCAAGCATGCGGTCACGTCATGGTTGATGGGACTATCGGGTCTGACCGTCATTCTCTGGGTGTCATGTCAAGCGGCCACGACGCTGCTGACAGACGTGAAACTGGCGCTGATTCTGGCAGTAAGTCTGTCTACGGTTCTGATCTTTGCTGCCACATCGATCCTCGCAAAAAAAGGCTCATCAATCCTGTCAAAGCAGATGGTCATGGCGGGGAATGCCACTCAATGCTGCATTCTTTTCCTGGGCTCTGTTTCACTCCTGTGGCCTGGCTTTTTCCAACCCCTCGCAAACGGAAAACTTACAGATCTTCATTCCACTCTGAGCATTTCTACCTGGTGGTTCATTGTCTCTTTTCTGTCTCTGCGGCAGGCGAGGAAAGCAACACAAGAATGGAGCCTTTTGCTATCTGTTTTGTTCTTTGCTGCAGCAGGAACAATGCTTGTACCAGCATTTACTTTTCAGACAATCATGGCATCGATTCAAACGGCAGCCCTGCTGACGTTTGTCTGGCTATGCCTGGCAAATCGATTTTTCCACCGCCAGGATGATGTCGAGCCCAATCAAGTTATCACAGAATTTATCCATGCAGTCTTTAAGCTGGGTGTTGTTGCGGGAATGATCACGTCGGTACTGGTCACCATTCGAATTCTTCTGGATTTGGATGTTCTGGATCCGCTAGTCGGACCTGTTGGCTTCACGCTGTCGCTCACATCCGCAGTTGCCATAGCATGGAAGCCAGTACAGGTAATTTTGACCGGCGTTGAGAATGTTGGTTGGAACATTTCTATTCGACTTGTCGTTTCCGTACTTGCTGGTCAGGTCGCCTGGCTTCTGCACAGTCTGGGACTGCTCGACAGTTCTCTGGCAAGTTCTAAATCGGTTGAATTGATTGCTGGTATTTGGGTGATGACGTGCGTTGCTTCAGTGCTGATGTACCGAAGTCGACAAAGTGTTTTCGGATTTTTTCACACCGCGGGAGTCACCATCGCTACGGCAGTGGTTTCAGCCATGGTAGACGTCCAATCCACATTCATGCTATGGATTGGCCTGATTGCAGCCATTACCGCCGGCGCCCAAATTTCATTGGTCGCTATCAGCAAGAAGAACGAACAAATACCAGATATTGCTGTCCGGGTTCTGGGATGGGTTGTCGGGGCATGGGGTGGTTTCCTGATCTGGAGGCTTACCGACCTGAGTGACTTCGCATCAGCGAGTGTCACGATTCTCTGGCTTACTCTCTGGATCGTTGTATGGAGATACATCAGTCGGGATCAACCAAATTCTGAACAGGCATCGCGGAACACATGGTGCCTGCCGGACATGGAGTTTTCAGCAATCCTCTGCGTCGCTGCTTTCGCTGACGTTGCCAATGCGGTCACATCCGATTCCATTGCTAACCCCATGACGAATCCACTCCTGTGGCTGAGAGGAACCTGTTATGTGATCAGTGCTGTCTCAGTCCTTTGCCGCCCCCGCCACACTGCCGAATGGTTCTTTTCTCTGACAACCGCCGGATTTGCATTCTCGTTGCTGATCGTCTCGACTGCCGATGCTTTTTCAGCGTCCACCAGTCAGCAATTCACAGCCATGCTGATTAGCTACGCGTTGTTCTTTGTATTGGTCACCGCTTGCTTGTCGAACATCGCCCGAATGGCAGGGAAAATGACATCCATCCCAACCGGCCAACATTTCCAAAAACTGACGTCGACGCTGACTGCAATCTTGACAGTCGTCGCGTTTGTGGGCATCTGCAGTCCGATCATCATGATAGCTAGCCGCATCCCGCTAGCTGAAATTCAAGTAGCAATTGGAACCGTCGCACTGGCAGCATGGGCGATTGCCGAACTCGCCGATCAGGCATCGATTGCCAAACTCAGATACGTGGCGGTTAGTCTCGGCCTTGTGTCGATCGCGTTGTGGGCCAGCGTAGGATCCCAAGACATGATTCAACTGCTGCTGGCGGCCTGCATGCGGTGGCTTGTAGCCTCCGTATTGCTCATTCCATTCCTGACGGCAGTACTCCCCAAATTGCTGGGAGAGCGTCTGGGCAGTCTATGGATGGATGCGTTTCGCATGGGTGCAAAAATAACGGTATTTGCTGCTATCGGTTCCGCTTTCGCAATGCTGGCGTTGGAATTCAACCTTCGTGACAGCAACGGAATCGCCGACATCTCTTTAGTCATTGTCATAGGAGCTGCCCTGACCCTCGGTCTGCTCAGCCTGCTTAGTGGAGGTGTTGCGATAGCAACTGGCCCGCAAGGAAAGTTACAAAAGAATCTTCGACTTACCGATCAGCAACGGAGCTATTTGATCATTGGAACGCAGTTAGTTGGTTTCATGACCTGGCTGCATCTATTCCTGTGCAAACCTGAATGGGCTTTCCTTGGTCTGCGGGGCATTTGGCCCTATGTGGTGATGGGCCTTGCTTTTGTAAGTGTGGGGATCACAGAGTTTGCGGAGCGACGCGGTGACCTTGTGATGTCGGACACCATCAAGAAAACGGCTCTGTACTTGCCGCTGATTCCTGTTGTGGGACTCTGGCTCAGTGCCTCAAACCAGAGCAGCTCGTTTTTCGCCAGAATGCTTGATTCACATTACGAAATACTGCTCGTGGTGGCAGCCGTTTATTACATGGCAATTGGGATGCGATGGAAATCCACCCTAAACCGAGTCACGGGCATCGTGTTGGGGAACTTGGCCTGGTGGTTTGTGCTGGCCCAATGGCCAGGTTGGAGTTTCCTTCTGCACCCACAGCTGTGGCTCATTCCGCCAGCCGCTTGTGTTCTGTTGGTAACTCATTTTTATCGCGATCGTCTCGATGCAAAATTGGCATCCGGCATTCGATACGGTTCCACGCTGGTGATCTATATCAGCAGTACAGCTGACATGCTACTTCAACAAATCGGTACGACTCTGGCGGGTCCAGTGATCCTGATTTTGCTGGCGTTGACAGGGATGTTGCTCGGTGTGGTCTTGAGAATACGCCCCTTCCTTTACCTCGGAGCGTCATTTGTCTTTCTTGGAGTAACCAGCATGGTCTGGCATGCCCACCGCGCTTTTGACTCGATTTGGCCATGGTGGGTCTTTGGCATTTCCATGGGCCTACTGCTCTTAGCCGGCCTGATGCTGCTGGAACGATTCAAGCCACAGTTGCGCATGTACGCCCAACGCTTATCCACTTGGGACTCCTGATTCGCTCCTACAGATCACAACCGCCAATCGGCGGTTAGTCAAACGCTCGAAAAGTCAGTCCTCGAAAACTGACCCACGGCGATACCAGCAGCAGTGAAACCACGCTGACTGCCGACCCATGCCTTGGCAGTCCCAGATGTCGGCCACCGATTTGTCTCGCAAAGCGGGGTCAGTCCGAACCATCCTTGCCTAATCCACCACACACGGATGCGAATGAAACAAACAGCCGGGGCATTCACAAATTCAATCGACTCTTGACGCGGTAAATTTGACGACATATTCCTGATCGACATCAACGACACGCGGATTCGGAACCAAGATAAAGTCATCCGATACGATCGCTTCCAAATCATCGCCTTCAAGCATGGAAACATCACTAATACGATGATCCAGCAATTGAACGACGGGTCGCCAACCCCGCTGCGCACCATTCGTATTGACCGGCTCAAAAGACTTGCTGCCTCGTTGGGGAGTGATGGTCAGGGTGTAGGTATCACCTTCAATCTCCAGTCTCTGGCCGTAAGCCTTGGGCTGAGATGGAAGTCGGGCTTCCCAGGCCGGATCGCCATAGAAAGCAACGGTGTCGCGGTCCCAAAGCAATCCTCTTGAATCGGATGCGGTCAGTCCAATGCGTTTACCCGAAGCATTGGGAACAACCGACGGCAGACTCTGAGAGCCAGGTTCCAACTGGAATGCCGTGATCCCGTCAAAACAGGTATCGAGACGATGAATCAACGCATGATGATTGGCATGAAACGCTTCGGCCAGCGTGTAACGACCGGGTTGCTCAGTGTAGTAATCAAGCACCCCCCATCCGCCATAGCCGTACCAAGTCAAAACAGTGTAACCAATCATTTGACGAACGCCGACGCTGTTCATCCATGCCAACGCCATGGCATCAGGACCGTCGATATGACCCATCAGGCAGTTGCCAATCGCCATGTAAACCTTTGGGTCAGGCGACGCAATTTCAAACCTATCACCTTGTAAGGGAACACCAAACATTTGCCCTTGCTTGGATCGAAAGGTGCCGTTGCGGTATCGGAATCCGATCTGCCAATTTCGTTCAGTAGCATGACCCGAAGTGACAAACAGGTCCGCAGATCCCTTAGTCAAAGTATCAGCCAAAGCCCGCGTGGTATCAGATGGCCCCTGTTCCAAAGTGGGTGCGCCACCAACATCCTTGCTGACCTTTTTGTTCTGCACAAGTTCGTCATACCAGACACCCTGTTCGCACATTTCCAAGGCCAACTCTGTACCGGACGCAACTTTCCTTACGATTAATGGCTCATCAGTCTTGGCAATTACAAGTGCATTTTCCGCATCGTATCCAGTCAAAATACCCCACAGCGTATCTGTGTACGGATCAGCGTCGTAGCGCCGGGTCAGCAAATGCACCGCAGCGACAAAGTCCCGACTTGCCTCACTTGGACGTGTTACAAAGCATGTATATCGCGGATGCTGTTTCTGCAGGACAGGCAACACTTCTGTGACATCTTTTTCCCAAACCAGTACAACTGCTGTTGTGTGCTTTTCCGTCAAGGCATCAATCACGGCACCCCATCCCGGTTGCTGTTGCGTCTGCCGGGAAACCACAACTGAGTAGTCTGAAGCACTTGAAATTGCAGTCAGCGCAAAGCAAGAAATGAACGCTGTCAAGAAACGTGTATTCATTGGAACTGTCGAATCGGTACAGGGGAATCGGTACAGGGGAATCGGTACAGGGGAATCGGTACAGGGGAATCGGTACAGGGGAATCGGTACAGGGGAATCGGTACAGG
>JAPKCI010000316.1 GCA_028823035.1 Rubripirellula sp. | reverse complement strand
CTCGGTTTTGCCAAGTCACCGTAGAACTCAGTCCGCCGATCATTAAATCGGTGAATCACGTGCTTACCCGGGACTCGTTCAATCCGCTTGTTTCTTGCTGCTTCCAGATTGATTTCTGCTGTCAGTATTAATTCCTGATCACTATCGGTGCTCGCCAGCACGACGCCATCGGGTCCGCAAATCGAACTGCAGCCGCAAAAACCAAAGCCGTTTTCTTCTCCTACACGATTGGCAGCCGCGAAAAAAAGATGATTTTCCATGCTGCGGGCCGGTGGAACGATTTTCGCAGTTCTCGCAGCTCCATTGGGCCAGTTGGTGCCTAATGTGATGATATCTGCTCCCTTGAGGGCCAGCAGTCGCATTGGTTCCGGAAATGAGCAGTCGTAGCAGATGGCCATGCCAATATTGGCATCCCCCGCGGCATGAATCTGATAAGGAATATCACCACGATCAACGTATCGGTCGATACCAAGATGTGGCAGGTGAATTTTTCGGTAGTGGCCAATCATGCCTTCAGGGCCGAACAAGGCGTATGCATTAAATAAAAGGCCCTCTGAGCACTCCAGAAAACCGAGTGTCAGCCTGAGGTCATGTTTTGCGGCAGCCACGGCCAATTGGTCGAATCGCGAGTCGGTTATTTCCATTGCATGGGGGAGAGCCTCGTCACGACTGTCGTAGGCGTACCCTGAAAGCATACACTCAGGAAACACAACCAGATCGGCATCAAGTTCTGATGCCGTATCTAGCCAGGTCAAAACACGCTGAAGATTCGCAGAAATATCAGCAAAAGTTACATCTGATTGAACGCAGGCAAGCAACATGGCAAAACCCTGTTTGTCGCGGAACTAACGAAGGAAGCAAAGCATTATGGCCGATTCCATGTTCGACTACGACCTGCTTGTGATTGGGACAGGTCCGGGTGGCGAGGGGGCAGCGATGCAAGCCGTCAAGGGTGGGATGCGTGTCGCCGTGGCCGAGCGTTATCGTCAAATCGGTGGTGGTTGTACGCATTGGGGAACGATTCCCAGTAAGGCGCTACGTCACACGATTACTAGCACGATGAAGGTTCTGAACAATCCTACCTATCGTGAGATGGGTATCAATACCAGACCAACACTTGAACAGTTGAAACGGGGAACCCAGGCGATCATCGGTCGCCAGGTCACCATGCGTCAATCATTCTACGACCGGAACGGAGTGCCTGTCTTTCGTGGTCAGGCTCGATTCGTGGATGACCACGCTATTTCGGTGGACGGGGATGAACCCATTCGCGCCAAAAACTTTGTCATCGCAACCGGTTCACGACCATTCCATCCCCGAGGCGTTGATTTTGACCATCCGAGGATTTACGACAGTGACAGCGTTCTTGGCATGAACTGCCGCCCTTCCTCAATGTGCATTTATGGCGCCGGTGTGATCGGAACCGAGTACGCGTCGATGTTACGGAACCTGGGGATCAAGGTGAACTTGATCAACACGCGTTCTAAGTTGCTGGAATTTCTGGACGACGAAATCATAGATGCACTTTCTTACCATCTCAGGGATCAGGGGGTGATCCTTCGTCATGATGAATCGATGGAACGCATTGAGGGTAGTGATGATGGGGTGATTCTGCATCTGTGTAGCGGCAAGCGGGTGAAGACGGATGCTCTGCTCTGGGCGAACGGCCGTTCTGGAAATACAGAAGACCTTGGTTTGGAGAACGTCGATCTCGTCGCCAATAATCGTGGGCAGATCGAAGTGGATGACCAGTTTCAGACAGCGGTCCCCCATATCTATGCCGTAGGTGATGTGATCGGTTTGCCGTCGTTGGCCAGTGCTGCCTACACGCAGGGGCGTGCGGCAGCAACGCACATGCTGGGTCAGGCAAATGGGAACTTGCGAGTTTCGGACATTCCCACAGGGATCTATACCAGTCCTGAGATTAGCTCCGTCGGGAAAAATGAGCGGGAACTGACAGCCGCGTGTGTGCCTTACGAAGTCGGCCAGGCTCAATTCAAGAGTTTGGCTCGCGCTCAGATTACGGGCGAAACCGTCGGAATGCTCAAAATTCTTTTTCACCGTGAAACACTGGCGTTGCTCGGTGTGCACTGCTTTGGTGCCAACGCCTCAGAGATCATTCACATTGGCCAGGCAATCATGAACCAGCCGGGTGAAAACAACACGCTGGAATACTTCACTGAGACCACGTTCAATTACCCCACGATGGCTGAAGCTTATCGCGTAGCTGCACTCAATGGTCTGAACCGCTTATTTTAGCTGGCCTTATCGTCAGACTGTTCGTCTGGCTTGATTCGAATTGTGGCTCGGCTGAAGTGGTGGCTTAGCTGGAACTTTCGGGGCTTGAATCAAATGCTTCGACCACTGCACATCCACAGGAATCGCTCCAGACGTTGACTGATGTGCGGGCCATGTCCAGCACGCGGTCGACTGCGAGAATGATTCCCTGCATTTCCAGTGGTAAGCCTACAGCCTGAAGGATGATCACCATCATGACCAGACCGGCATGCGGGATTCCCGCGGCTCCAATGCTCGCCAGGAGTGCGGTAATGGCGACCACGATCTGCTGAGATAATGGCAGGTTGTATCCCAAGTGCAATTGAGCGATGAACAGCACCGCGACTGCTTCGTACAAAGCAGTTCCGTCCATGTTGATGGTTGCTCCCAGAGGAAGCACAAAGGACCCGGTTTTATTACTGATGCCGGCTCGCTGCTCGACACTCGTCAAAGTGACAGGCAGTGTTCCGTTGCTGCTTGCACTGCTGAAAGCGGTCAGCAAAGCGGGAGACATCGCCTTCGCGTATTCCAGGGGTTGGCGTTTCCCCACGAATTTCAAAATCAACGGCAGGGTTATGCAAGCGTGGATGGCCAGGGCCGCTGAAACTGTTACTACATACCAGCCGAGAGACTGGAAAATACTGCTGCCCTGAGTCGACAGCACCGCAGTGATCAGGAAGAAAACGCCGACTGGAGCCAGCCGAATGACTGCAGTCGTGATCGCCATCATTACCTCGAAACTAGCGTTGGTAATGTCGCGGATTCGGGTCACGGTTGTGCCGCCGACCCGCACGGCAAAGACACCGAAAATGATGGTAAATGCGATGATGGACAGAAAGTTTGGTTGGGTCAGTGCTGCGATCGGATTGGATGGGATGAGGGCTTCGATCTGGCCAAAGATCACATCAACGAGGGATGTATTGTGCAGCGTTTCGGCAGTTGATGCTGACTCCGGTCCAATTGTTTGCAGCCCTGGGCGAATCAGGTTGACGAGCAGCAAACCTGTCACAATTGCTAAGAGACTGGTTGCCAGATAGTACACCAACGTTCGTCCGAACATTCGGCCGATGCCCTGCCTGCCGCTCAAGCTGAGAATTCCTGACAGCAATGATGTGACGATCAACGGGATCGAAACCATTTGCAACATGCGGAGAAAGAGTCCTCCGATTTTCTGGCACCACTGCCCCACCTGTTTTGCCAGACTCTTGCCATGGCGATTGTAGATCTGGCTTGCTTGAGGGTCTTTCTTTGCTAGTTCGGCAAACGTTCGAATGCCGTCTTTGGATGGGGAGGCTGGTGTAACGATGACCGTGGTTTCCGTTTGTTGGTCATCACGATACCGAATGACTGTTCGCGATGACGAGTCCGTTACTTCGGCTTCAAGAATGCCATCGGGCAAGTTACTGGTCACTGTCACTGAGCGATCGGATGCCGCAACGTTGAGGACCAGTCCTACGAGGCAACCCGCAACCATTCCAGCCAATATTTGCCAATGCAGTGCAATTCGTAGCATCAGTAAGCTCGTCCTTTGATTACAGTTCGCTGATCCCGTGCCATCTCAGAGAGAGATATGTGTCTGCACGCCCGTAGTGTTGGTTTGGTTGGTTTCTTTCTCTTCCTGCTCAGTTTAACAGACCCACTGAGGAGCCTCCGTTGTAGAAGCCTCCGCTGCACCCTTCCGTTGAGCAATTTCGTTCAGACGAATCGGGTCATTCAGCCTCGTCTGTGGCAATCACATAAGCGGTGGCGTGTGTTCGGCAAGCCCCGAGCGACACATGGATTTTCTCAATCCCAATGTGGTCAGCCCAGATCGCCGCGGCGCCACCCAGCGAAATGTTTGCGCCTTCACTCTGATGCATCAGGATTTCAATGTCGGTCCATCTGACGCCTTGATTGCGACACCGCATGGCTTTCATCGCTGCTTCCTTGGCAGCCCAGCGGGTTGCGAAATGCTGGTTAGCATTGGCTGTCCGCAGGCAGTACTCAATTTCATTGGGGGTGTACACCCGCGCCAGAAACTGTTCGCCATGGGTCTCGAGCATCTTGACAATACGGATGCATTCGACAATTTCCGTTCCGATACCAAGAATCGCCATCGTACCGACAATTTACACGAGCAATGAAAAAGTGACTGAGCAGACGAAAGCCAAAGACAGTTATTTGCGTGTCAACTTGCCTGAAGTATTGCTCCGCCCCCACATGACCCCAGTCTATCGTAACCCACAGGCAGCTTGTGCGCGGCTTAGGACACTCCCGGCAACTTCGCGGGCGCGGTGGGCACCTTTGCTAAGTGTCTCACGAACATAGTCAAGGTTGTTGCCGAGATCTTCGCGGCGGGCTCTCGCCTCTTTAAAATAGATTTCGCTTGCCTCAGCCACTGCTTTTTTGACTTCGCCGTAGCCAAAACCACCACGCCGGTACATGGTAGCCATCTCGTCGACTTCGTTGGGTGCAGCAAACAAGCGGTAGAGTTGGTAAAGGTGATCTTCCTCCGGCTCCTTGGCGTCTTCCATCGGTCGACTGTCGGTGGTGATACGCATGATTTGTTTGCGGATCTTTTTGACTTCACCGAACAGCGGCAGCGTATTGTCGTAGCTCTTGCTCATCTTCTGTCCATCGGTGCCGGGAACTTTCGCTCCGTTGTCCAGGGTTCTTGCTTTGGGCATTGCAAATGTTTCACCGAAAGCGTGATTGAAACTGCCTGCCAGATCGCGGCACACTTCGATATGTTGCACTTGGTCTTCACCGACCGGCACGATTTCAGAATCGTAGGCCAGTATGTCCGACGCCATCAGCACCGGATACGTGAATAATCCCGCGTCAGCGGCAATCCCCTTTGCTTTTTTCTCCTTGTAGGCATGGCAGCGTTCCAGCAAGCCCATGGGGGCTCCGGTCATCAGAAGCCATGTCAATTCGCTGACCTCTGGAATGTCCGACTGGACAAATAGAGTCGCTTTCTCAGGGTCGAGCCCCAGGGCCAATAAATCCAATGCAGCATCAAGAGTGTTCTGCCTCAGTTCATCAGCATTGCGGATCGTTGTCAGGGCATGCAGGTCGGCGATGAAGTAGAAGCCATCGTTCTCTTCCTGCAGGTCAATGTACTGCCGAATTGCCCCGAAGAAGTTGCCCCAATGAGGACGCCCGGTTGGTTGAATACCTGAGAGAACACGCATGTCTCGTCTGCGGATAGGAGTTCGAAGGAAGTTTTAAAAAGCAACTTCATTGTGTGCGATTTCATGCTGATCGCGAAGTACCCGTCCGCGGCCGGACCCGTGAAGGCCAAAGGCTTGATGGAAAATATGCTGGGAAACATCAATGATGGCACACCGATGGAATGAAGGTGTCAGCAATTTGGACTGCTGTTAATTTGGACTGCTGTTGTTTTGGTTGTTCGGAGCAGGTGATGCATCCGGTTCCAAGATTCCCTTGACTTGGGGCCACAGCAAGCATGCCTCGATCAACATCCAGCCCTCCAACGCCAGTGTGGATATTCCAATAACAATCACTATCCAGTTAGGATCCTCGCCTGTTATCCACTGTCCCAGATCATGAAGCATCGCCCAGGCAGGTATTATTAACATGAATACCATCGGTATCACGATAAACCAGACCGGGATGCTGCGCCGCCAAAGATAGAAGGCGAGGACTAGAAACGCGAGACCGGCCAGCAATTGGTTGGTGGCTCCGAACAGTGGCCACAGTAGAAGACCACCCTTCCCTGCATACTCCGATAGCCACCATGATGCACCAGTTAGCCCTCCTTTGGTCGCAGAAACAGGCAAGTCAGGATGCGTAGCGAGATAGGTGGAAGGCAGTTCACCGACCAGAGCATCCCCCATGCCAACCTCGGTTGTGCCGCTTGGCAACGCTGCGATGAACAGAGCGAGAACAACAGCAAAAATTGTGGCGGCATGTTTATTGCCCAGCCAACGAAGAGGGTTTATCGAGACGCCCTTCGTCGAATCAGATGACGACTTTCCGGTCAAGACGCCTGAGAGTTCCTGAATGACATAACGCTGAAGGCGGCAAGCCGTATCGAGGGTTGTTCCTGCGAAGGACGCAACCAGAACCCCCATCATGGCGACGGCAATCGCAGGAGGAATCGCCATGGCCTGAAGGAAATTCGACGAGCCATCGACGAATGCTGCGACCTTGGCTCCGAGTCCGGCAGCCGAGTCCCATGAGGCGTAACGTGCCATGTAAGCTGCTTCACCTGTGACCCATTCTCCCGAGGAATCCGTTGTCCCAAGGCCCAAACCGGCGACACAGGACAAAATTACCAGAGTGGCCAGAAAGCCTTCGGTCAGCATCGATCCGTAGCCAATGAATTGTGCATCCGTTTCGGATTTGATCTGTTTGCTGCTGGTTCCGGATGAAACAAGGCAATGAAATCCACTGCAGGCACCACAGGCGATTGTGATGAAAAGAAATGGAATCACCGAAGGAGCATTGGTCGGGTTGGCTCGGATCATGGGAGCTGATAATTCCAGCGGCATCCTTGAACCGCCGTCGTGTGGTGCGCCGCCGAAAATCCCCGCTACAAACAGACCTGCAACCACAAGGCCCAATGC
>JAPKCI010000315.1 GCA_028823035.1 Rubripirellula sp. | reverse complement strand
CCAATATTCTCTGCCACGCCCAAGTTCTTTCGCTCCCTCTTTGGTGGTTACCTGCACCGGCAATTCATCCATCGTGACGCGGGCAACGACAACAGTATCATCCAACAGAAACGGCTCATGCTGTCTTGCATGATGACGTCCAAACGGTGTCCATCGCTGCGACCAGATTCCATTTCCCTGATGATCAAAACACTGGACACTGCCGCCAACATTGACAAACACGACGTGGTCTTCGTTCGCGACGGGCGTGGCCGCTGTATTATCACTGAACAAGCTGGATAAATCTGTTTCACGCACACCCGAAATTTCACGCCGCCACAATTCGGCTCCTGAACCGGCATCGAAACACATGCCAAAAATATTCGTGCCCAATTCGGTATCGGATGAAATCGGCTCGTGTGATGTGACAAACAATCGATCACCAACGACAACCACCCCACCTTGCCCGGTGCTGGGCAACCGGGTCACCCACAGAACATTTTGGTCGTTCGAAACGCTGAATTCCGTGACAGCATTTCCTGCAACGACAAAGTTTCCTTGCGGACCAGAAGCTTGCGGCCAATCAGCGACAGCGTTCGCAGTCAACCAACCGAATGATATCTGTAACAAGACAGCAAATTTAACGTTTTTCAAGCTACGATCCTTTTCATTTCACAAACGAGTCAAAACCACGCAACTCGCATCGCCTGCGTGCTCAGCGTGTAGTGGAACGAACTCACCGGAGTCAAAAAACGCCTAGGGAGTTCCCCAGATCGACAAATCATCAACGACAGCAGACTTGCCAACGGCTAGTCGCAAACGGCGTTTCGTTTGATGCGCAATTCCTGATGACTGAAAGCTTCCCACGTCAACGCCATCGATGCTGACACTCATCTTATCATCACGCACCTGCACGACGAGTTTGTGCCACTGGTCGGCAGCCAAATCAACCGGATAGTGTCGCGACTTTTCTGCAATTGATTTTTTCTGGACTGCAGTCTGGTTCCCAGCGAGCTTTGCTTCGCGAGTTGCCTGATTCATGCGGCCTGTTTTCAGATCTGTGATTTCGACCTTATTGAGGCGGATTTTGGCCAGGCAAATATGCCCTGCGTGTACTGATTTCTCCTGCATATCAGCCAAATTTATTCCGAGATCGTCCTGTTTACCAAGCTTGAACTTCAATTCGATGCGGACATTTCTAAAATCGACATCCTGCACGACGGAAACCCCGTGGTCCGCTTCACGGTGCCGCGAGATCGACAGCACACCATCCTTCAAGTCAACCTGTTTATTCCCATTTGCGCGGCTCTTGCTGTTCGTTCCCCACCCATTCCCGAGTTCTTCTTTTTTGTCATCAACCTCGACGCGTTCAAAGGCGTCATGGAAAAGTAGTGGGCCGAACGAAGCATCTGCCGTCGGTTTCGGTGCCTGACCAAACGCGAGCAAACCACCACAGACAAGAGGCACCGCCAGGGCGATAAGTCGACTCATCATGAATCATTCCTTCCAGGAAAATAAAAACGCGGAACCACAAAGAGAACATCACAAACACGAAGCATCTGCTCACTGCTTTGGCGAGTGATCAGTGTCGCCCCAGTGACATTGGATATGCCGTCTGAATCGTACGCTGTGGATGGACTCTCGCGGAAAGTCGTTCAGAACCAGACGCCCCCAAACCCGCGCCGATCGAGCATGACTCTATGATAACACCCAAATAGACAGGGTGTTCAGATCATCGAAACTGATCGCCACTTGCAGACCGGTTAATGACAACCATCAACCCAGACGATCGGTTGCCACATGGTACTGGGGATCTTCTGACAGGTTGACCTCGACGAAATCACCAGCCCGGTCAAGCAGGCCTCGACACTCATGGCTCAGGTGCGTCAGATGCAAACGTTTCCCACAAGCCTCGTACTTGTCAGCAAGCGCATTGATAGCCTCCAGAGCCGATTGGTCATACACGCGTGTGTAATAGAAGTCGATCACGACATCATCGGGGTCGCTGGATGGTTCAAACAGATCTTTGAATGATGAAATCGACGCGAAGAACAGTGGCCCGTGCAATTGATAGATTTTGCTGCCGTGCTCGTTGATTTGAACATCAGCCCCCAGATGCATGGCATGCTTCCATGCGAAAACAAGCGCCGAGACAATGACTCCGAGGATCACAGCGGTTGCCAGATCGTGCATCAGGACCGTGTATCCCGCAACGAGCACCATCACGCCAACATCACTGCGTGGCATGCGATGAAACATTTTCAGCGAGGCCCATTCAAACGTTCCGATGACGACCATGAACATGACTCCGACGAGAGCCGCCATGGGAATCCGCTCGATCAATGGCCCGAGAAACAAAATGAACAACAGCAGACAGACCGCTGCGGTGACTCCTGACAGACGTCCCCGACCACCCGAATTCACATTGATCAACGACTGGCCAATCATGGCACATCCCCCCATGCCGCCAAACAGTCCACAAATAACATTGGCCGCACCCTGACCAATGCATTCTCGATTACCACGCCCTCGCGTCTCAGTGATCTCATCGATCAGAGTCAGCGTCATCAGTGATTCAATTAGCCCGACTCCCGCCAGGGTCACTGCGAATGGCAGCACGATCCAGAGTGTACTGAGTGTCAGCGGGGGAACGACATACTCGAGAAAAAACAGTTGCGGTAAACCACCGCTGATTGACGAACTGGCTGACACTCCGACTGCGTCAACCTTAGGTGCCGAACGGCTCTTCAACTCAGCAGTTGTCTTGCCGACGTCTGTTATCGATTTTGCGTCGACAGATTCAAAACTGACCAATGTCAGACGGTGGTCGTCGGGAGTCGGCAATTGTTTCAACTTGCCCGACAAAGTATCAATTTGCGAGTTCGACTGTTTTGCGGCTGTCTTGGCATCCGTATTGGCCTTCAGCATGTCACCCACGGTGGCGACAAAATTCCCTTGCCCCAGATCAACGCTGACTTGCGAGTTCACACCAATGGAGATAAGTGTCACCGTGAGAATCGCAACCAAAGATGGAGGCACGGATTTTGTGACCCTTGGCAAAAGCCAGATGATCGCCATGGTGATTGCGACCAGCGTCAGCATCACAATCAACGGCATCCCTGTGATCAGCTGAAGCCGCCCACTCACTTTGTCAAACGTCTGAAAACTGCCGAACTGAGCGAGACAAATCACGATCGCCAAACCGTTGACAAAACCGAGCATCACAGGGTGAGGAACCAGTCGGATCAGTTTTCCAAGTCGCAACAAACCGACAAAGACCTGGATGATTCCGCACAGCATCACGGTTGGAAACAGATACTCAACTCCATGCATGGCGACGAGCCCAACAATCACCACAGCCATGGCGCCAGTCGCGCCAGAGATCATCCCCGGACGCCCACCCAACAGAGCGGTGACCAAACCGATAAAAAACGCGGAATAGAGTCCGATGATGGGCGAAAGCCCAGCCACAAAGGCAAAAGCTATCGCCTCAGGCACGAGCGCCAACGCAACGGTAACTCCAGAAAGAACGTCATCCTTGGCGGTCGTCGTCCGCGACCGAAAAAACTGAAGCATAGTGTCAAGCGTTGAGTCAGACGCAGAATCAGCGTCGCAGGTATGAGAGATCCGAAGCAGCCATTCCTCGACCTTCGGATGAAGGATCGGATAGTAGTCGAGGTTTTGCAACCGTCAACGTCGATCGCACAGGCTGCAAATGAAGGACTGAGACTGCTGCCGACCACTGCATTCCAGAACGAGCATATTAACGCCACTAAGTGCCAATCGCGGTGCCAGTGCAAGCAGCAAGGCTCACAAAGTGAAGATCCCCCCCACAAACGCTTGAGCCAAAAAACTTCAAAACAGTTGCATTCTGCTTCTGAGTGTGGGTGCCCTGACAGACAACATCCGCCAGGTCGGCCCCGAAAAGCTAGTCAGAAACGGTTGTCTTAGCGTCCGTCAGGCCAGAACCGGTTCCCTGAGCAGCTACCCACCAGACGAGGTTATGCCCGGGGGCCTGCGGTAGCCTCGACCGCTTCAAGAATGGTCACCGCAGCCTTCGCCATCAGGTGTACCACTCGATCATCATCCGCGTACTCCTCTTCCCGGTCGGCAAGAACTGCAGAAATCGCAGCTCCCATGTCTTCTTCTAATTCTCGGACTCGGTTGCGTTGCATGACTTTCACCTTGTAAAAACACCGGTATTCCAACACCAACACCAACACCAACACCAACACCAAGAGGTCGCCAACCTCGTCCGGTCAACCGCCCTCGCCTACCCATCGAAGCCAAGCCCACGAATAATCAAGTGTCTGCCACTCAGGTGATCGAACGGATGCCGATGATTCAGCGTGATTTCGACATCCGCAGCGGTCCCCAAAAACTGATCCTCAAAAGGGAACAAGCTTTACAAGATCCGCAAAGACCTGCACGAGGACATCGGTATCGCCGACCGAAACCAGCAATTGGTGCAAGACCTGACATCAACCTATAATCAGACGGTGATTCCCGCTCTGTAATTTCATTGAGCGTGTCATCGCTGAACGCGATCACAATCTTGAGTGTGTTGTCTGGTATAACGATACTTTCAACGAGGACTTCACTGATCCTTTTCGATTTCCCATCACCAACCCATATTCAGGTCGCCCAGAGGAGTGGCATTACAACCAGCGATTCGACGTTAAAGAATGGTTGTTTGCAAAACCGAGGGGAATCACTCGGACTGTGTACGGCAGCAAACTTGGATCCACGTCCGAATTATCTCAGTGCTGTATTTGAGATTCCAGAGTCATTCGTTGATGTCATCAACGCCGACCTGCAGGATGCATCGCCGTGAAATCCATGCTTGATCGATGCTGATTCGTACACTTTACTTGGTTGCTCTTTTTCACCCCCAACAAGGCTCGCGATAGCCTTCACGCCTTTCTAATTGGAAGTTATCTATGCATTCGTTGCTGACTGGAATCTTGCCTGCTTTCGTTATCACGATGACATTTGGTGGGACTTTTTTCTCAATCGTTGATGCGGTCGCCCAGCCCCCTCTCACCACTCAATCACAAGACTCCGCGGGCGAAACCGGCAACAACGATAGCGAGGACGTTGAACGGAGCGGTGCGGGTGCGTCCGTGGCAGCAGAAGCCGGTAGCAACGGTACAAAAGATGAGGTAGAGATCGGCCAAATCGTCTTTCCGACGTATGACTTCAAGATGGCGGGAAAGAAAGTGTTTTATGGGCTTTACCTGCCGAAGTCTTTTGATAAGTCGAAGACTTATCCGTTAGTTGTTGCTCTACATGGACTGGGCAGCAATCCTGGGCAGATTCTCTCGTATCCGGGATTCACCAAGCGGGCCGATCAGCAGCAGTATGTGCTAGTGGCGCCGATGGGCTACAACTCTCGGGGCTGGTACGGCAGTCGTGGCAAAGGAGGCGGACGCGGGTCCGATCCAAAGAATCTGGGGGAACTGAGCGAGCAGGATGTAATGAATGTGCTCGAGCTCACCCAAAACCAATTCAAAATTGACCCGAACAGAATCTACCTGTACGGTCACTCGATGGGGGGTGGCGGCGCCATGCATCTGGCGATGACGCATCCGGAACTTTGGGCCGCAATCGCGGTCGTGGCTCCGGCCGCTTATGGAGATCGAGATCGCTTAGCCGCTGCCAAAGAAATCCCCACCTTCGTCATCCAAGGAGATACCGATCGATTGGTATCGGTTCGTGAAACACGGAAGTGGGTAGAGAAAATGAAGGAACTAAAAATGAACCATCGTTACGTTGAGGTAAAAAACGGCGGTCACGTTTTCATCGCGTTTCAACATTTCGATGAGATCTTCTCGTTCTACGCAGCGAATTCCAAAGAGGGTGATGTCGTTCAGGAGCAATCGAAATAGTTTTTTTTGCTCCCGCCGAATTCGGGACCATGAGGCAAACAAAGCTTTGGCGAGAAAAGAGGACGGACGTCGATTTTCCTCAGCGTTTGGCGTTGGTCAAGTTCGTGCAGCCTCAGGAACTGAGAACGGTTGAATACACCCGGTATATGTGTGTGCCCTTGTAAAGGGCATTGGTCAAATCGATCAAACAAAGCGGCCATCTTGATTGAATTGTGCGATTCCATTGGAAGAACATATTCGTTCGTTGGATCCTTCGGCGATCCGTGGACAAGCAGCAAAGAGTGTTCTTGATAATACCTCCGAAGGCTGCTGACATTTTTGGTGTCTTCGTCTTGCAATTGGTCACGAGTCCACTTTACTGCCTGCAACGCTGATGGGCCGAATTCATCGGGGTCCGGGCAAGCAATGACAGCCTCGTCGTGGTTGCCCAAAATGCAAACGTCAGCGTGTTGCATCTCATGTATGCATTCATGGTGGTTCGGTCCGTAGCCCACGATATCACCCAAGCAATGAAGTGCTCGATCACCTGCTCGCGGATGTCAGCCAGGACCGCGTCCAGGGCTTCAAAGTTGCCATGAATGTCACTGACAAACGCTCATTTCAAAATCCACCTTACGGGAGGCACTGTGTTGTCGCATCCAAAAGTAATGTCGCGTCCAAAAGTCTGTTCACCCTTACCCATCCCCATGGGCGGGTTGCTCGAGACCCACACTGAGCGTTTGTGCCTGCTACGTCATGATGTCATGGACCACCGACCCGTGCACATCGGTCAGCCGGAAATCTCGTCCTGCGTATCGATAAGTCAGCTGCTCGTGATCGAGTCCCAGCAGGTGCAGCAACGTGGCGTGTAGATCGTGCATGTGGACCTTGTTCTCGATCGCTTTTTGCCCGAACTCGTCCGTGGCACCGTAGGCGAATCCTGACTTCAGGCAACCGCTAGCCAGCCAGGTCGTAAATCCGTCTGCATTGTGATCGCGGCCGGTGCCATTCTTT
>JAPKCI010000314.1 GCA_028823035.1 Rubripirellula sp. | reverse complement strand
GTTCTCTGGAATCATGGAGGTCAGTTTCTTGGGTACGGAGGCGACACCCAAAACGGCTCGTTGAAGCACGGAATTGGGTTAACCACACAGCAAATCCGATCGGCTCTCACGGATGCTTTGACCGGTACTGCTGTAAATAAATTTGATTTTATCGGTTTTGACACCTGTCTGATGGGAGGCGCAGAGGTGCTGGGCGATTTCAGCACGCTTTGCGATGTTTTTTTTGCCTGCCCGGAACTGGACTATGGGGACGGTTGGGACTACGGGAGCACACTGGGTTTCCTGAAAGCCAACCCCAATGTAGAAATTGCTACGTTTGCCAGAAAAGAAGTGGAATTTTGGAACGACCATCACACGACGGCGATGGACCAGACTCACAAAGTTCATGCCGCTTATGAAATGGCCAAGTACAACTCCTTTGCCCAAAACTTTCGCTCTTTCACAGAACAATTAAGGATTTATGGAGAAGCTGGAGGTCAGGAGGTCCCCAAACTCCGGGCAGAAGCCACGCACTACTCCGTTTCTAAGCGCACTCAGGCCAAATCGCCGACGCATTTCATCGATTTGGGGGAATTCGCCAAAAATGTGGCCAATGCTCCCGTGAACGATGAGCTAAAAGAAACCTCTTTGAGCCTAGTACAGGCGATCGAAAATATGATCCTAGCCAAGGCCACCGGCAGCCAGCGCACCCATGTTTCAGCTCTGTCCATTGCCTACCCTCACAATACCAAAAACTGGGTGAAGAGTTACGAAAAACTTTATGATGCAATTTCGTTCACCAAGGATGTCGGGGCAGATTGGAGACAGTTCCTCTCCCTCTATGGCGTAATGAGTGCGGCAGACCAATCCTCACCGGTGCTCACAGCTGGCGCCTACTCCCGAAGTTTCTCAAATACTGGCCGAGACCCGAACGAGCCGGACGCCTTCTTCACGACCGCGTCACTGGATGAACCGGCCATAATGGACTTTGCTGTGTCGGGTGAGGACACGTTTGAACTCAGTGCCACCCTAGTCATTCCGGACAACCCCGACGACCCTAACGAGTACATCTATGTAGGCGAAGTGGGCCGGTTCAAAATCGAACGGGAAGGTTATCACGAGTTGCAGTGGCCGGGAACAAACTCAATGATCACAAGCGCCTATGTGGACTACATGCTCCAGCTTGGCGGATGGTTCATGGACCGCGAGGGAAAACAGATGATTAGCTTTGCGGATTATCAACCACCCGAGTCCAATGAGAATATTCAACTGATCCTCTTCACAAGCATCGACGAAGATGGCTTCGGAAAAGTTCATACGATTCTAGAAGACTCCGGCCAGGTACTACCGGACGGCGCAGCTGTGGCTGCCACTCCCGCCTCCTCATCGCTTGAACTCGAGAAGGGGGGCAAGCTTTGGCCGGTATATTTTTCGGAAATTTTGGATCCTGTGAATGATGAGTGGCAACCTCAGTATTTTTATTATGAGGACGGCTTCATTCTCATCCCGGAAAACGGAATAGAAGGCGTCGAAGTCGAGTTTACCCAGGAAACCGAGGGGGAGTACTCTCTAGAGCTTCAGGCATCCGATTTCATAGGCAATTTCAGCGAAATCCTTGAATACAATATAATTGTTCCTGCTGAAAAAATCGGCGACCCTGTGGCTGACCAGTATGTGTCCACGCTGGAATTTACCGGTTTGCCACCCTTGTACACCATTAGAAGCAAGGATTCACCGAAGTGGTTTTACCTTGATTGGAATGATGATGGAACCTTGGGGGCCACGCTGCAACAGACTGAGAATCTGCTGACCGGCGAATGGACGGATGTGCCGGTAGACCTTATAGACATTGAGGATAATATCGCGTCTACATGGATTGAGATGACTGCGGACGCACAGTTTTTTCGATTGATAAAGAGGTAAACTGATAATCCCGCTTGGAGAAGCAATCGCCCACGGATAAAAAAATGGACGGCATCAAACCGTCCATTTGCTTTAAATTGCTTGGTAAATCCGCTGAGTTAATCACTCTAACAGTTTCTCCGTATCTATCAGCTTCTTTTCGGCATTTAATAAAATATTGGAATCAATCTCCCTGCCCTTTTTAAGTTCTTCTTCCAGTGAACTAATTAATTCTTTCGAGTCCTTGCTAACCCAAATCGCTGCTGCACGACTTTTCCCTGGGTTCTTGATACCTTCCATTGACTGCTCGATTTTTTGCGTAAGTGATTTAGCCTTCATTAATAGCAACTTGAGTTTGGCAGATTTTTGAGAAACTGCCGGTTTGATGGTCGGACGTCTTCTTGAAGCTGACTTGCTTTTCTTCCGGGCCGGAGCCGTGCGAACAGTACGCTTCTGATTGCCGGTAGCCGTTTCCACAGCACCGGTAGCCCGGGTATCAGTCAGTGCGGTAGCACCCGGTATCTTTTTTGTAATCAACCGGCTTGGCCGGCGACTGGGTCGGGTTTTCCGTGGGCTCGTGTTCTTTGAATCTGCCATACGGGTTGTCGTGCTAGAGGATTTACTGATTCGCCTAGCACTTGGGCGACTACTTGGGCGACCGTTTGGCCTAGCAGATAAATTCGGTTTGGTTTCACCTAGATTGCTAAGTGATCCTCGGCTCTGTTTTTTTGCCTCGGGTACGATTCCAAACTCATTTAATGTCAACTCACCATTCTTGTTTGTATCCAGTTTTTTGAGGATCTCGACGGCAGCCTCAATCTCTTTGAAGGAGAGCTTACCATCTTTGTTGGCATCCAGTGCCGCCACCAACTGTGACGGCTTGGGATTGGCCTTGACGATCGTCGGTTTCGAGGTTGGCCGGGGTGGTTCCACCATGTCCGGCTTGGAATTTGAAGAGTCTGCTCGGTCGCGGTCATCTGCCTCGATTGGGGTCGATAGCGCCGGTTTCGTAACAGTCGGTTTGTCTTTGGCTAGTCTGGGGCTCTTTTGGGCAAAACCGGCCATGGCCAAGCTCAATCCCAATATCAGTGTTATTACTGTTTTATTCATAATTTAAACTTCAATCGTTACACTTGTAACCTTCTCGAACCTCCTCGCTATCGGGGATTATCCGTTTCGAAGGAAAATAATCCACCTAATCGATTGGTCAACCTTTTAAGACAACTGTTTATGCGATCCAATCAAGTGCTTTTTTATTTGTGCTTGGTAGATACATCCGTCCTTCAGAGTGTTCTGTAACTTTCTAAATCCGTCTTTCATTGCTGATGATAGAAGCTGCCCTTGTGATTTTATGAATGATTTGTTTTCCACTTTCGGACAACTTGTCTGAAAGCAATCCGACGATATTTTCGCCAATCGGATACCGCTTGGCAGAGCGTATTGCTAAGCTTAATTCGCTATTAATTGTAGTCGAGGGGGTTGGCTATTGGGCGTTATCGTTGCTGAGTTCCTTGATGCGCTCAAGGATGGCGTCGCTGTCGCGGTTGAAGGCTCTCTCGAACTCAGGATAGTAGTTGATGACCTGATAGAAGAACCGGGCGACGTCGTAGTCGATGATGTGATATTTGTCGCGAAGCTCTTGTTCGGTCGGAAAGATGATCTGCCGGCCGACTCGGAATTCATGGATGGTAACTGGCATGGAGGGGTTAAGAGCCAGGATGCGCTTGAGTATCAATACGCCCTTGAGCACTTCTAGTGCAGTGGCACCACGTACGCCGGGCGGGGAGACTGCTTTGGATAGCAGCAGGGTGTTGCGCGCGAGGTCGTCGGAGTTGAGCACACTGATCTGTTCCACGTAGTTGTCGGGGTTGGCCACGTTGGTGTGACTGATGAGCGCGCGAGGATGCTCGAACGGCCCGGCGGTTTTGGCCTTGTGGTCGGCATAGTCGAGCACAAGTGCGTTTCCGTCGTCACTTTTCAGGTCTCGCAATAGGTTGCCGAGGAAGAGTGTCTTGAACTTGTTACCAAACCCGGCGCCCTCGTCTGCCTGGAACACCAGAATGTGATTGTCGTCGATGTAGCGGTGGTAGTTGGCCTTGTGCACGATCTCCCAGAGCATGCGACGTACGATCACATCTTCGCCCGGCACCATGTCTTGCAGATAGGAGAAGACCGGTTCTTTTTCAGACAGCTCCAAGTGCCCGTCCTGAAATGTCTTCAGTTCTTCTAGAATACTGGCGTAGTAGTTGCTTTGCGTTGCAAAAGCGAGGTCGAACACGTCGTCGTCCCGGATACGGTAGGCGTTGCGGAACAGGATGTGGTCGAACGAGTCGAATGTCTTTGAGTCCTTTGGGATGACGTAGCTGAATGATTTCTCGCCGGTGTCGATGACGTGCGGCGTCAGCACGACGATAACCTCGCGCTTGTAGTCTTTCTTGATCGACCGCTTGAACAGGTTGCCAACGTACGGAATCTTGGAGAGGAACGGCACTCCGGACTGGCTGTTACTCGTGTCGGTGGCGATCAAGCCGCCGATGATGAACGGGGTGTTGTCGGCCACTCGTACAAAGGTCTGGACCTGCCGGTTGTCCACCACGGGCGCGAGCAGCACGCTGGTGTCGCTCTTGTGTTCGCTCTTAGAGGGATTGACCGAACTGACGATGGTCTCGATTTGCATGGTGACTTCCGAGCCGTCTTCACTGATCCGAGGGCGCAGGTTCAACACGATACCAGTCTGAAGGTAGGTCACTCCGGATCGCACGTGAGTATTAGTGGCCACCGCTGTGGAAGTGGGCACCTGTTGGCCGACCTGAATCCGTGCCTGCCGTCCGTTGAGCACCAGCACTGACGGATTGGACAAAATCTCCGCATAAACGGTTTGCGTCAGCGCACGCAGGCCGGCGGAGAAACCCACACCGGGTAAATTCCCCCAGTCATCCTCCCAGTTTCCCAACACGTCGTCAAACCGCCCAACAAACGGAACTGTACTTTGGTCAGCGGGGAGTGAGAGGCTGAAATCCCTCCGTTGGAGGGCGTAATTCACCCCCAACTCGTTCATTTTGTCGGTATCGACCTCGACCACCAGCGCCTCGATCACCACCTGCCGCGCCGGCACGTCGATGTCGTTACGAAGCAACTGCATCAGCGCGTGCATTTGCTCCGGGTACGCTTTTTCGTACACGATGAACAAGCGATGCTCCGGTGCGCCGGAGGTCTGCTGGTGCAGATACGTGCCCCCCAGTCCGCTGGCTTCCCCGCCACCGCCGTCGAGAGACGGCTCCATGAGGCTCGTCTTGTTGGCGTCGATGAGCTTGATGACCAGTGGATAACTTTCAAACTCCTGCAACACCGTGTAAACCGTCTCCGCGAGCGACTCACCCTGGGCGGCGGCGAATTCCACCGTCGCGTAGCCCAGTGCCTTGAGCAGCGCGATCACGCGGTCGCCCTGCATATAGCTGAGCCGGTACGTTTGAAAATCCAAATCACTGGCCGGAGAGCCGATGGCCGGCAACGGGGCATACTCCTCGGCTGCTTCAGGCTCAGGAGCGACTGCTGCGTCCTGCGCGTTGGCCAGGCGACTACTCAGACCTAAGGCTAGGGTGTACAGGATGACGATTCGAAGAATAGGTTCCGGGTTGAGGCTAGTTATCATTTTTCTGTTGTTGAGATTGGGTAGACTGTTCGCGAATCCGCCGGACGAGAATTTTCAGCAGATTCTCCGTCACATCAAATTGTTTCGACAGGATTCGGCGGAACGAATTCTGGCGGATTACCAGCAGAAGGCAATCCGTTTCCGCCGAGGCCGAGGCCGAGCGTGTCTCGCCGTCGAGGATACTCAATTCGCCGAAAAACGCGCCTTGCGGCAGGTTCGCCAGCGTCTTGTCACCGTCATGAATGCGCACTGACCCGTCAGCGATGATGTACATGCTGTCGCCTATGCTGTCTTTCTTGAAGATCGTTTCGCCGGAGGGACAACTGGTTTCGTCGGCCGCCTCCGCCACCCACGCAAGCGTGTCGGGTGGCATGGTGCTGAACAGAGGCACGTTTTTCAGGAACAGGATTCGCTGGACGAGTATCATGATTCAAAGAGTGCTGAGTTTGCGCTTGGCCAAGAGGACGACCGCTTCGCAGGCGTCCTTGGCCGAAAGTTCACACTGCGCGGCGACCGCCGCTTCGCCCGGCTCGTTGGCCAGAAAAATCTCGAGCGCGGTTTCACGGACGACCGCCTCGCCGTGCCGCAGGCTCTCCCGCACAAAATCACCATGCGTGACGTACCCGTCGGCACCCACCAACAGCAGCAGGCCGGACACCACCCAGCGCGAGTCGTGCCCACGAAACGTCTCGACGAAATACTTCAGGCCGGCCGTCGTACCGGCCGGCCCCGGCTTGGCCAACCCGATGATGCGCTCGGCGTCCGCCTGTCCAAGCACCCCCTCGAGCACCTCGCCGACCTCGGCGCGGGCGTTCTCGCCGCCACTCGCCGCGGCCCGAAACAGTTTCTCGTAATCGATCGTGGCATCGAACAGCTGCAGCACCTTGAACAGCACCTGCAGGCGTAACTCGAAATGGTGATCGCAGGCTAAGCGCAGCGCGTCCGCTTGGCCGTCGTCCGGCAGCTTGGCCAACTGCTCCCGATAAAACCCGGCCTGCCGCGTGTACTCCGCCAACTGCTCACGGGCGAACGCCGTCAATTCCTTGTCGCTGCGCGCGCTGCCCAGCGTCGTGCAGTAGTCCATCGTCAGCTGTGCCCTCGCCGTCTCGCTGCTGACTTGTGCGATCAACTGTTCGATGCGCGCCGACTTGCCGCTCTCGTTGGTCACGATCAGCAACTGCGTCAGCAGCCGGAACGTTTCCGGCGCGTCGCCGTACTCGATCGTGTCGAGGTGCTGTCCGATCAATTCCGCCGCCGGTTTGCCGATGCCTTGCAGGCACGCCGTGATGGCCGGGCGCAGCGGTTCCTCGGTGATCAACTCGGCCAAGCGC
>JAPKCI010000074.1 GCA_028823035.1 Rubripirellula sp. | reverse complement strand
TTCTCGCTGTCAGGCCTGCGGAGGCGGTTGCCGCCAGCGTAGATCCAAGATTCAGGATCTGCTGCTCGGCATGGCAGCAATCTTAGCCACAGGTGGTTGAGTCTTGTCTGCTAGTAGCCGAGCCCAATCCGGAACATGAAGCTGTCTTTCGGGTCGTAATTGTCGCCGGGGTTGTTGCGATACTTCACTCTGCGATTGAAGACGTAGCCGAACTCGGCGAACGCCGTTCGGCGACCCAACTGTAAGTTTTGAGCTTTGCCCCATTCGAATCCCATGACGGCACGAAGATCGTCAATGGCGATGCTCTCGACAATGCTGTTGCGAGCTGGGTTGGTTCGCTCGATAGTCCATGAACCACCTCCATAGTCACCGCTCAGATACCACCAGACATCGCGGGTTCCCACTGTGCGGCAATAGCGTGAGAAGCGAGGCTGTGGAAAGATTAGATCGACTCTGGTTTGTGGATTTGGTTGGCACAGAAATCCAAATGCGGGTACCAGTTGAATATCGACGCGATTGACGTAGTAGATGCCGGCCTTCATCGTGGTGGTGGGGGTCAGGCGAAAGTCCGCCAGCGCTTTTCCCATCACCCGAAAACTTCGACTATTCCAGACGCCGAATTCCGAAAAACCGCCAAAGCGGATTCCAAACTCCGTACCAAACATCTGGCCGGGATCTGATTCCCAGCCAATATCCAGAAACGCACTGTACGCCTTGGATGGCAGATCAGCATTTACTCCTGATGCGGCTTGGTTCGGTCCGTTCCAGAGGTGCAGAGAGAACGATGGCACGACATAAAGTGGTTGTGTCAGGAACAGAAAGTTTGGAAAAGCAAAGACAATCGAAGTGTCGAAGTCGTTCATCCCCAACATTTCGGGTTTGCTACCCTCGCCGACGACGGTGTAACGGAATCGCGGTCCCTGAAGAAGACTGTAGGCACTGTAGCCATCGGCCGGATTCTGAAGCATGGCGTCGTATTGAAAGTCACCGAAGCCCTGTGGGAACAACGTACTGGGAGTCGCTGCCGGGTAAGCCGAAACAGGATACGCAGGTGGGCCGTAAACACCCTGTCCGGTGCCGGGAGTTCCATAAGCGGGATTGCCATAAATCGACGGCGATGAGGTTGGGCCGTAACCGGGCATTGGTTGGGAGGCCGGTCGTGAGAAAAACTGGCCGAATAAACTGCTGGGAGGCGCCAGCGAAGAGCCGCTCATCGACGGAGCCGTGGGGGATCCGGTCGGCGGGCCCATGGTCGTCACGCCTGGCCCCAAGCTGTTGGTAATCCCCGGGATGGGAGTTGCTGCAGCACTCGGATTGGTCGTGGCATAAGGATCAAAACTGCCGTAGCCCGTCGGTGGTTGATAAGCCGTTGGTGGGCTCGCGATCGGCGTCAGATTAGTTTGTGGTACGTCGACCGGAGAACCTGGTTGATTTGCGAATCCGTTTCCGCCGCTTGGTGCCGTGAATTGGGCAGATGCGGGAAGCACCAGCGACAGCGAGAATATCCCGATGATGGTGCTTAAGAAACGTTGCAGGATCAGAGTCGTTGGGAGGTTTGCAGTCACTGCTATTTCACGGTCGTAGGAGACAACAAAACGACGAGGTTTCGCATTCCGAAAACTCGTCTATGATGTGGTTACCCTCAGGACGCTGCTCTGGTCAAGATGGATAGAGAAAGAGGCTGTTGCGATCATGTATCCAGCTTCAGCTAAAGCTATCAATTCGACCTCTCTCTCCGTGGTCTCCCCCGTTTCAGCCTCAAAACACCCGTCTGCTGCCCTCCGATGGAAGATCTCGACGTTCCCAAGTTAGCTGAATACCTACACCTGACTCCCGAACAAATCAAAAAGATGGCGGTTCGGGGGCGGTTGCCCGGACGGCGGATCGGTGGCCAATGGCGTTTTTCCGAGGCAGAAATCCATCACTGGCTCGAAGAGCAAATTGGCGTTAGCGACGCCAACGAACTGGATAAGGTCCAGCGGGTGTTGGATCGTGCTGCCGGGGAGGTGACGGATCGGCCCATTCATGAACTATGCACTGTGGAAACGGCTGCTTTGCCGTTAAATGCCCGTACTCGTGGATCGGTGATTCGTTCAATGTGTGACTTGGCGACTCAGTCCGGTCTCATGTGGGATGCACCCGCCATGGCCGAAGCGGTTCGTGTCCGCGAAACCATGCATCCCACGGCGCTCGATTGTGGGGTGGCCTTGTTGCACCCCCGCAGACCGCAAACTTCCCTGCTTGCCGATTCCGTCGTGGCACTCGGCATTTGTCCCTCGGCGGTTCCCTTTTCTGACACCGGACACTTGACGGACATCTTTTTCCTGATTTGCTCTTACGATGATTCCTCTCACCTCCGTATTCTGGCAAAACTGAGCCGGATGGTGGCTGATGGAGAAATGTTGACCAATTTGCGTCAGAGTCAGTCGGTGCCCGAAGCTTGGGCGTTTCTGCGGCAGGCCGAGGAAGCGGTTGACGACGTATTGAATTGACAACACGCGGCGTTGCTAGCGGCGGCGAACGCAGAAAAAGCGGCGGCGAACAAAAGTCGACCAAGGATTGCGGACAGGGAAGAATGCAATGAATCAAGTTGGCGTTTTCCAGGCGGGACTGACGGCGGAGGATTCGATTCCGGCGTTGGGGACCTTGTTGTGGATAGGTGACGAGTCGGATTCTGAATTCAAAGCGGCGTACGAGCATTGCATCGCTCATTCACCGCAGGTCGCCTTGCGTTCCAGCATGGCGGAGGTTTTTCGGCGTCCGGCGGCGGCGGTTCATGGCATTGTGATCGCGCAATCCCAGCGGACTTTGATTTCCTCTGAATTGCTTGGGCAGCTTCGTCATTGTTATCCTCATGCCGAGATTCTGTCTCTGATGGGATCGTGTTGCGAAGGCATGCATGCCAAGGTGCTGGATCCGGCGCTCAGTCGGACCGAGCGACTTTACAGTCATCAGTGGACGCAGGTGTTGCCCGGCTGGTTGCAGAACTGCGGAGGCTTCGAACTTCCCGCGGCGGGGCGTTGTCGCTCGGTTGCGGTGGTCAGCGCCACGCCTGCGATTGGCGATGCCTTGATGGACCTTGCTGAATCAACTGGGGCCACCACCATCTGGTGCCGTGATGTCAGTCGCTGGCAGGTACGCCGCGTCGACGCGATCTGGTGGGATGATTCGGTTGCCTACGCAACGACGGCCGCGGAATGGCGGAAACGCACCGACCGTTTCTCATCTGGGGAATGGAAACCGAACCATGCTTGGATTGCCAATGCGCCACGTCACAGGCAACTTATTGCTGCTTCAGCAGGCGGTGTCTCACTCGTGGTCAGCAAACCCTTCAGAATCGATGCTCTGCTCGCCATGCTTGATACCGGACAAGGCAACTCGGACACATCGTATTCGAACTTGCGTGTCGCTTGATACTGAGTGTTTGCATCAGCACAGACGCTCAGATGACTGCAATCTCACCCAACTGATTGAAGTCACGGCTCTGATCGTGAGTGCAGGCATTACAAAATGCCGGCGCCGAAACTGTCGTCGTCCTCTCGTTGTGACGAAGCTTCTGGCTTGTTGTCTGCAAAGTGTGGCTTGCCAGGATTCTGTACGTCGAGCGAAGACTCAGCAGCGGGTGGATCGATTCGCTGCTGTTTTGCAGTTGGGGTATCAACCGACTGCGGAGCGTTAACTGTTTCCTGCTCAGCAGGCTTTGTTTCGTCTTCGGTCGTATTGGATGTCGTGTTCGTGCGAGCCGCGTTGGCCGCGTTGTCGGCGTCGGACGGCTCGTGGTTGTCCGTGACCGTTGGCTGCGTTTCGGCAGACGGTTTGGGTGTTGCACCGACATCTTCAAAACCGAACTCATCGTCGTACCGTGATCGGTAGTCCGCCTGTTGATATCGGGCCAGTTCTGTTTTGAACTCCGTGAGGACGGCGTTCTGTATGTGTTCCCGACACTCGCTGTTGATCGGGTGTGCAACATCCGCATAAAGCTTCTGCGGAGAATCGCTACCAGAATCTTGCTGCTGCAGTTTGGCTCCGCAGTGGTTGCAGTAGTGGGACCGCAGGTGATTCTTGTGCCGACAGCGTTGGCAGTGCCCGCTCAACTTGCGGCTGGGCATTGCGACAAAGGGACCATTTGAACCGTCAATGATCTTCAGGTCACGAATGACAAACGCGTTGTTGATGGTAATCGAGCAGAAGGCCCGCAAACGGTCCTCCGATTGCTCCATCAGCTTGATGCGAATCTCGGTGATCTCCACGTCCGACCCTCCTTAACCGGCCAGCACGCCCGATAGGGTATCGGTCGTGCTTGCGAGTTTGCTGGTGTTTATGTGACATCGATCCGAGCGGGTACTTGCGTGCTTTGAGTAGGCATCACAATAGCTCCTGGCTCTCGGCTTGATTGCAGTCTCAATGCAGTTTGCTGAGCTGCGGCAGATGAGGTTGCAATCGCGAAGCACGCTGACCCGCTTCCAGTCAATTGACACATTCTGAGGTCTGCTTGCCACAGTGATTCGAGGATTTCCCCGATTTGTGGAGCAAGTTTTTTGGCTGGACCCGTGAGCCGGTTCATCATCGAGGCACTGAAATCGGTTGCTTTTGAATCGCGAAGCTGCTCCACAAGATCAGTCGCATCTCTTGGGCTGACCGGGATTTGTGAGTGGGCGTACACCTTTGCCGTTGACAGGCTGATCGCTGGAAATATCACCACGAAGTCGAGTTTTCTGCCCACTTCGATGGGGGTGATGTGCTCGCCGCGGCCTGTGGCTCGGACGCCAGTAATCGAATTTTTACCGCCCAACCCGAGGAAAAACGGAACATCACTTCCCACGGCTGTGGCAATCTCGGTTAACTGGGGTGTGTTCAGCGGAATGCCGCACAACGCTGCGGCGCAACGCAGGGCTGACGCTGCATCGCTGCTTGCGCCCCCCAGTCCTGCGCCGGCAGGGATTCGCTTGCCAAGGTGGCACGAAAAACCATCGGTGATGTCAAACGCTTGCTGGAATGATGTCAGAGCGCGATGAACCAGATTTGAGGCATTGTTGGGGATGTCCAGCAATGACGTACCAGTTGGGCTGTCTTTTTTTATCCCTAATCGCTGGGCTACGATTTGCTCAGAGGGCAGCCATTGAACCGTCATCTCAATTTTGGGATGAGGAATTCGTTGAACTGACAGTTCATCACGCCAGTCAATCGGGACCATCACGGTATCGATTTCATGATAGCCATCATCTCTTCGCGCCCGCAGTTCCAGAAACAGATTCAGTTTTGCTGGCGGGCAAGTTCGTGCGATTCGCTCGTATCGGTTTGGGTCGTCGGTCATGATGCGAGCATTGATCTGGCTCAGGCTGCGTGCCTTGGTGGGGTGATCGCATCGGCCTGCGGTGTGGCAGGGTCTGAGAAGGGTTGGTTGCCGGCAGGAAGAACCGGCGCGTCCATTGCATTGGGGTCCATGGCGATGATGGAAATGCCTCGACGGTTGGCCAGTGCGAGTGTTTGTTCGCGTTCCACCAAGATTGTTTTGCCTGCCTCGATGGCGATTGCTGCTCCCTTCGCTTTGGCAACGAGTTCCACGGTTTGAGGACCGATGGTGGGTACGTCGAAACGCATGTCCTGCTGAGGCTTGCTGACCTTGACTAAGGTCCAACCCCCACTGCGACAGAGTTTGCCTGTGCGGTCAATGCAGGCATCGGTTCCCTCGATCGCTTCGACGGCTATCACGGTTCCATCTTTGATCGTGATCGTTTGGCCGATGTCCATGCCACCCATCTGTTTGGCGACTTGCCAGCCAGATTCGATATCACTTTGTAGTTTATGATGGGGTTTGGGACCAGTAAGTATTCCTTCTTTCACAAGTAACTCCGGTGCAAAGTCGGTCGCCGCCAGTACTTCCATGCCAGCGTGTCGGTAGGCATTCGTGACCGCCAGCAAGAGATTGTCGTCCCTGGCATCCCGGTTACGCCCCAGCAGTGATGGGCCAAGTGTTCGAATGCAAGTCAGGTCTGGAAAGTGTCGCAGCCAAAGTGATCCTTGATAAAGCAGTTCTGCCTTGAAAATCTTGCCTGCCATCGTCACTTGTTCGACGCCGTTCCTTTTGAAATAACGGATGTGGCCACCTAGTCTTCCCACACCAGACCAGGTCACGTGATCGCAGATGGATTCAAGGTCTGTGCTGGCATGTCCACTGATCGCAACACAGCAAACGCGACGTCCTTCTCGGATCAATGATTGCGCTACGTGAACAGGAAAACTGCCCCAGCCTGCAACAAGACCAATCGGTGGCATGGTTTTACCTGCTTGGTGTTGAGCCATGATCGCGTGTCCGGGCCTCGGCCAGTATCCGTTGCGATCGATCATGCTGCACGTTTGTCTTCAGGAGAGGCTTGGTTGACTGTGGTACTGGCCTCGGCAAGACGATGGAATTCGCGTTGCAGTTTCTTCAGTTTACGACGCATTTCTGGCAGTCGTCGCTGGACTGCGATGATCTGCATTTGGTCGCGTTGCCGAGTGGCGGGTGAACCAAGGTAGACCTCGTCGTCTGCGCAGTCGTCCATCACGCCTGCCTGCGCCCCAATGATCGTGCGGTTGCCCAGTTTGACGTGGTCCTTGAGCCCGACTTGCCCTGCCAGTATTACATAATCACCCGTTGTGCAGCTGCCCGCGATTCCAACCTGACTGCACAGTAAGTTGTGTTTTCCAATTTGGCAGTTGTGAGCGATCATCACCTGATTGTCGATCTTCGTTCCCTCGCCAATGCGGGTCGCGCCATACGTCCCGCGATCAATCGTGACTCCCGCACCGATTTCTACGTCCGACTCGATCGCGACATAGCCGAGTTGGGCAGTGGGAATGTGCCTGCCGGCTTTCTGGCGATAGCCGAATCCATTGGCGCCAATAACGGTGCCCGCGTGAATGATCACCCGATCCGAAATGTCCGAATACTCGTACAGCGTGACGTTTGCGTGCAGGATGCAATCCTCGCCGATTCGTGAGAACGGTGAGATCACCACACCCGGCATGATGCGACTGCGAGCGCCAATCGTGACGCCCATGCCAATGGTTGCTGAGCCATGCACTTCCGCCGTCTCGTGAATGATGGCTGTTGGATCGATCCCGATGAGCGGAACGGATGCGTTTACCGGTGGCCGAAAACTGGAAACGATGTTTCCAAAGGCATGGTGCGGATCGGGGACAATGATCTGGGATGCATTGGGTAGACCAATTGATGCCAAATCTACTTCGCTACCCGTCACCACGGCAGTCGCCCGCGAGCCATGAAGAGAATCGATCCGGGATGGATCGTCCAACATGGTGATCTCGGTTTCGATTGCCTCAGCCGGTGGGTTGGCTCCCGTGCATAGGTTGGTCGCGATGCCGATCAAACGACCGTCAACGAGAGATGCCAGTTCTCCAAGTTGCATTGCCATTTCCAATCATCCTTTACTGGAACTTCCGCGAGTCGGCGGGGCCTTTGAGATATACAAGCTTCGCGAGGTGGCGGGCAAGAGGAAGTTCATCGTTTGCCGGGTTTTTGGGCCGGCTCGAATAGAATCAACGGATGGTTTCTGCGGTTTTATGCCCTGAAATTGAGTGATCTCTTGCTGTTTGCCGTGGTGCTGGCAGGGTGAGATTGATTCTTGGTGATTGTTTGATAGCAAAGCCGGCGGTTGTTTTGGGCCTGTCATCGACGACTGCTGGTGTTGGTGCTGCGAATGAGGTGGGCGGCACTATTGATCGGGTCGTTTACAATGCTAGCTCTGACTCAATCATCCACCGACAACTTCGGAACGGTACTTCATGCGTTGTTACTGCTACGGTTACTCTTGTTTCGGGTTTCCTTCAGCGATGTTACTCTCAGCGATGTTGCTCTTTGCGGTTGGCTTGGGGGGCGGGGGTTGTGCCAAGCAGAATCCTGTCGAACAGGTCTCAACAAGTCAAAGCGGGATCGAAGTCCGTGATTCAGCATGGAAGCTCGCTGCGGATGATTGGAATGCCTGGCGGGGGCGTTCGCAGAACGGTATTTCAGCGGACGAGCCGGTTGCCAAGGAATGGAGTGATGCGAGCAATATTCGTTGGCGTACTGATGTGTCAGGACGCGGGCACAGTTCACCAATCGTAATCGGTGATTCAGTTTTTGTGTCGACCGCGGACGAAAGCAAGACGACTCAATCCGTTGTTTGTCTGGATCGGCAGAGTGGCCTCGAGCGTTGGCGAACGGTGATTCATCAAGGTGGATTTCCTGGCCGAGGTGCGGTTCACAACAAAGCCAGCCATGCAAACGGAACCATTGCTTGCGATGGGCGGCGTTTGTACACCGCAATGTTGAATTCAGCAGCCATCACCGTGACCGCGCTCGATCTGCAGGGGGAAATCTCATGGCAGCGTGAGGTTGGTAAATTCGTGTCCAAGTTTGGTTACGCTCCGTCACCTGTCCTCTACAAATCTTTGGTGATTGTTGCGGCCGATAACAAAGGTGGTGGTTATCTGGCTGCGGTTGACGGCGAGACCGGAGAGGTTGTTTGGCGGGTGGGCCGCGGAACCGGTGACAGTTACTCCAGTCCAATGGTGGCCCGAGTCGGCGGTCGCGACCAACTGCTGATTAGCGGGAACGACTCGGTCAGTAGTTATGATCCAGCGACAGGCAATCGGTTGTGGCAGACGGAGTGCATTGCCGAGGCGACCTGTGGCACGATCGTGGTGTCAGGGGATCGTCTATTTGCCAGTGGTGGATACCCGGAATCCGAGACGGTTTGCTTATCCGCGGATGGCGGACACGTATGGTCGAATAATAAAAAAACGTATGAACCGTCAATGCTGGTGGTCGGTGACAATTTGTTGACCGTCAATGATGGTGGCGTTGCAATCTGTTGGAACGCAGCGACGGGGGAACAACTTTGGAAACAGCGTCTTGATGGTAACTTCAGCGCATCACCTGTGCTTGTCGGTGATACGGTGTTTGTTCCAAATCTGAATGGCGACACGTTTGTTTTTCGTGCCGGGGCAAAGTACGAGGCAGTCGCCCGAAATCGTCTGGGTAACGATTGTTACGCAAGCCCTGCCGTGTCGGGCGGAGATATATTCCTGCGGATTGGGGTTGGGAAGGGTGCAGATCGGCGAGAGCAAGTTGTTTGCATCGGCCTCGACAAACCAGCTGATCTTGCTGACGAATCAGCAGGGCAATAGCCAGCGTACCGTTCCCGGTTGGTCTGCCTGCAATTTGGTCTGCCTGCAATTTGGTCTGCCTGCAATTTGGTCTGCCTGCAATTTGGTCTGCCTGCATTGCAGTTCGAGGTCACAGGACAGGTGGTCCGTCTGTTTGATGTTTGCATTACCACTAACTTATCTCTTCGTTTGTAGGTTTGCCTTGGTGTGGAACGCAGTTGGTTTTGCCCGTTGCCATGGAGTTGAAGCATGGAAAAGTGCGCTGACTAGCTGACTGATTGTCAGCTTGCCGTGAACGACTGTTGCGGGGCAGAGTTTGCTGATTTTTCAGGAAGGTCAGGTATTCTGTTTTGTTAGGTGCGTTGTTGATTGATTTCCGTCCATGCAGATTGGTTGCGCCGGATAGTTGGAAGATCGCGGCATGCTCTGTTACGCCAGTTGTAGGTGCTTTTGAACGCGTTTTACAAATGGTTTTTAAATAATGTGGCATTGCCAATGCTTCAGGGGACGATGCAATGACAGAAGGCACGGAGGGATAGGTGCAAACGTCCCCACATCCTGAATGGAGTTGCTCTCTTGGGTACGGATCGCCCACCTTCCAGTTTGTACGTCGTTTCTAACGTATACATATAGGTTTGTGTTGCCAGCGTTATGCCAGGTGCTTGAGCTTTAAAGATTGCGGCAATGGAATGCGACGAGTCATCAAAGAAATGGATTCAATCAAATGAAAAGTTACTTGCTGTACGGAATGGTGTTCTGCTGTGGGCTGGCCTGTTGTGCCACTGCCCAAGCTCAATCCGCATATAAGTCACCGGCGAAGTGGAATAATTTCTATCCCGAGCGAGATACAGTGCAGAAATTCGTTCTTGCTCAGGTTCCTGATGAATTGCCAGCACCGGCAGAGGTGGTTCCTGCTGGTTCACGAATGGCAATCACTCAAGAAGTGCCGGTTGGTATCGAAATGCCGGAGGAAATCGCTGGCACGGCCCCGTTGAATACTAATCCGTTGAAGACTAATCCGACAAACAGAGATTCGAGGCGTCGGGTTTATGTAACTCCCTTGCAGGAGTTGGTTGTTGTGTATCTGGATGATGAACCGACGCTGACAGATGAGAAAATTTTTGATAGCGAGTTTTGGCGTCGGTTGACGGCGGCAGAGTTGCCGACGCCTCCCGAAGACCTCCAGTGAATGTCAGAGGTGTGGAGGATTGGCGAGCTTCCTGATGCCAGATCGCTTTCTTCTGGCACCGCTCGCTCTTGAATTGTTCAGAGAGTGCTGGGCAATATTCATGATCGCATGCTTTTTTGCATTGTTACCGTAGAGTTTTCGCCCCCTTGGTCGTCGTGGTTGGGAGCGAAACCGTGTGCGATCACATCGAAAACAATGCAACGGCTATTTGCACGATCTGAGAGGTGTCCTTCCAAGGGCTTGAAGTCAATCTTTCCTGTTTTGGATTGATGGTCGCCCGCCGGCAGGTACGTGATTGCTGGCCGAAAAGATGCTTCGGATCGGGCTTGGGGCTCTGTGAGCAGTGCAAAGGCTACGGGGGAATGGCCGGGCCACTCGTTCGGGCTTGGCTAACGAATCGGCGGTGCATGGACCAATCGCGGTGCCTATCGACTGCTGGGAAACGGCGGCATTGCAACTGCCATGGACTCGATTCCTTCCAGTTACACGACTCTTGAAGTCAGTGAGAAGGTTTGCGTGAAAGACGGTCACATCCTGCAACGCTGGAATTTCAGGTTAGAGTGCAACTGGTAGCATCGCGGTTCGGGAGAGTCAGGGTGACGATGTGCGATTTGCATATCGGCTATCCGGTTTGATTCGATTCGCTATCAAGCTCACGACAATGAAGCTATGAAAAGGCATCCCTAATGGAATGCATCAGCGGGGCTTTTTGAATTCAGCGATGCTGCTCTTGAACGATGGGTAACTGATTCCGTTGCTCTTGGTGAGACGGGGTCTGAGCTCGACGTGAAGTCGGAATGAGAGTGTCTTTTGCTTGGTTCAGCCACTTGAGCGTGGTTGACGTTTACGCCCGGTGGGGGCGAATTTCTTTTGAACTTCGGCAACGGCCGCGATCAATCGGTCTGCCTCATCCATCGTATTGTAAAAGTAGAAACTGGCTCGCGTGGTGGCTGAAGTGCCCAATGCTCGGTGCAATGGCATCGTGCAATGATGACCTGCGCGAACCGCGATTCCAGAAGCGTCCAGAGCATGTGCCACATCGTGCGAGTGCGCATGGTTGAGGACAAAACTGACAATTCCGTTTCTGTCGCGTGTTTCAGGTCCAATCATCCGCAAGCCTTCGATTTGCCTCAAACCGGTGTCCGCATGGGTGGCGAGTCGTTGCTCGTGTTTTTCGATCTCATCCAGTCCGATCGCAGTCACGTATTCGACGGCTGACTCTAACGCGATTGCCTCGACGATGGGGGGCGTGCCCGCTTCGAATTTGTCGGGTAGCTCTGCTGGCTCGAATCCATCGGTCGTGACGCGTCGAATCATGCCACCACCACCCAGAAATGGAGGCATCGCCTCGAGCAGTTTTTCCTTGCCGTAAAGTACTCCGATTCCATTAGGCCCGCACACTTTGTGCCCGCTGAAAACAACAAAGTCTGCATTCCAAGCTTGCACATCCATCACTTGATGAGGCGCTGATTGCGCTGCATCGATCAGGACGGTGCTGCCATGTTCGTGGGCGAGTCGCGTCCACTCTGTCACAGGAAAGGTCGTACCCAGAACGTTGCTGGCAGCGGTGAAGGCAAACATTTTCGGTTGAAACCGCTCCAATGCTGATCTTACGGCATCGGTTTCGATGTTGAAGTCATCCTGCAACGGCAGGAATTCGATGCGGCAACCAACGCTGGCTGCCAACTGCTGCCATGGCACGATGTTGGCATGATGTTCTGCAATCGTAAGCAGGATCGTGTCGTTTGCAGTCACGTTCTCGTTGCCCCAGCTGCGGGCAACCGTGTTGATCGCGGCCGTCGCGCCAGCCGTATAGATGATCTCATGATCATGCTCGGCGTTTACGAATCGTGCCAAGCTCGTACGTGACTTTTCATAACGCGTGGTTGATTCTTCACTCAGCGTGTGGATGCCACGATGCACGTTGGCGTAATAACGCTCGTAGCAATCCGTGATCGCATTGATCACGGACTGTGGCCGCTGAGTGCTGGCAGCATTGTCCAGAAACGCGAGCGGAATTCCGTCGGCAACGGAACGCTGCAGGATTGGAAAGTCGTCACGACAATGGGTGAGTGTCGGCATGTTTGCCGCAGGTGCGGGCTGTTGTCGGGTGATGGAAAGGAAGGATTGGCACACGTGATCTGGAAACTGCAACCTCTCAAGCCTGAGTTGCTCAAGCCTGAGTTGCGGGGCGTCTGGTCCCCCGCTGCCGTAATGATGAACTCGTAACCTCGGGTTGATGATTTCGGTTTCTGGATTCTTTGCTCATGACCCTGTGGCTACTCAAATCTTAATCCGGCTGATCAAAGCGTCTCTGCTTGTTTTTCAGGATTCCTCACCGAGGCTTGGACCGCTGAAGCTTGGGCCGCCCAATTCGTCGTCACTCGGATTCAATGGTGAGTGGATGGCACTCTGAAGAACCCGCCACGAAAGCAAACAGCACTTTTGACGATTAGGGGTCAGCTTGGGACCGAACAATGCAAGCATGTTTTGAGCTGAAAATTGTTGAAGTTCCTCTAGCGTTTTCCCTTCGATGGTTTCGACCAACATTGAGGCGGACGCCTGGCTGATCACGCAGCCTTCCCCGTCGAACCACGCATCGACCACTTTGCCATCGGGGGTCAGTTTCAGGTCGATGTGGATTTGGTCGCCGCAGAGTGGATTGTCGGCTTCGTGGGCATGCGTCGCCCCGTTGAGTGGCCCGCGATGGTAGGGGTCCTCATAGTGATCCAGAACGTGTTCTTCGTAGATGTCTTGTTCGCTGGCCATTTTCTTGTCGCGACGTGCAGAATCTCTGTGATAGCAGGCGGGGATCAGCTTGTTAATAAAGTCTACGGTCGATGTCAAAAATCGGCGACCCCCTCAATTGTCAATGTTTTGAGGGCCGACTGATCTTGTGTTGGGTTCTGGCGAATTGTTACCCCGGAGGCAAGCGAGTCGTTTTTTACCCCCCCTTGAGGGCAGTTTTATGCCATATGGCGTTTACCTTTCGGCCTCTGGTGCGCATGCACAGAGCCACCGGATGAAGGTGCTGAGTAACAACTTGGCCAATGTTGACACGCCAGGTTACAAGCCACAGGAAACAATTCTACAGGCTCGCTTTGCGGAATTGATCGAGGAGGGTGAGGTACCAGCGGGGTTGGGAGGTGCGGACGATATTGGCGGAGGAGTGACGATCCAGGGGGCTCAAACAGACTTCGGCGTTGGCCCAATGAAAACGACGGGGCGTGAAACTGACTTTGCTATTCAAAATCCAGACTCATTTTTCGTGATCCAGAATGAAGATGGAGAACGGATTTTGACGCGAGCTGGAGATTTTCAGTTTGATTCCAGCGGGTTATTGGTGGATCAGTCGGGTCAACAAGTTCTGGCCAGCGATGGTAAATCGATACAACTCAACCCCAATCTTCCGTTTGAGGTAGGAGCTGGAGGACGCATCAGCCAGGGGCAAAAGATTTGGGAACTGATGTTGGGCAAGCCCAGGAGCATGGGCGATGTTTCACACTTGGGCGGAAATCAATTTAAGCCATTGGCAGACTTTGACCTTGTTCCCCGCGGTGAGCGGAAGGTACTAGCAGGAATGCTGGAGCAATCTGGCGTCAGCCCGACTGGTGCCATGATGGAGTTGATAGAGACGTCGCGGGTCTACGAGGCAAACGTACGGATGATTCAGAGTCAGGACTCCGTCATGGGAACGTTGATTGGTCGCATCCTGAAATAGTGTCATGTCGCAGCGGCAATAAAAAACAGTTCATTGGCAACTATCCAAACCGGAAAACAACCTCAATTCTGACAGGTGAACAAAGATGAGTGTTCAAACTCTATACACCGCTGCGTCCGGCATGGAAGCAATGGAAACGAAACTGGATGTGATCGCCAACAATTTGGCCAACATCAATACAACAGGATTCAAAAAAGATCGGGCGAATTTTGAAGACCTGCTCTATCGTGCTGAGGTCTACCCAGGTGCTTTGGACGCAACGCAGACACCTACAGCGGTCGGAACTCAAGTGGGAACTGGAGTGCGGGTGACAAGCACGCAAACAGACCAGCGACAGGGGACTTTACAGCAGACGAATCGATCTCTCGATGTCGCCATTCAGGGCAACGGGTATCTGAAAGTAGTTGATCCCGCAAGCCAGCAAACGATGTACACTCGCGCCGGGAATCTCGACATCAACGCCGAGGGGGATCTTGTCATTGGTTCTGCGCAAACTGGTCGCCGCCTCGATCCGCCGATCAATATTCCCCCTGACGCCGAGAATCTTGTGATCACTCCCAACGGTGAGATTCAGGTCCGAATTCCTGGGCAAACAGAATTAGTTGTGCAGGGGCAGATAGAACTGGCGAAATTCATCAACCCGGATGGTTTGCTGAAAAATGGTGAAAACATGTATATGGCAACTGACGCATCAGGACCTGAGGCCAGCGGTAATCCAAACGAAGAAGATTATGGGCTGATCGTCCAAGGTTCTTTGGAGGCTTCGAATGTTGAGCCAGTCCAGGAACTGATTGATTTGATCACGACGCAGCGTGCCTTTGAACTCAATAGCCAGGCCGTGCAGGCGGGAGATCAGATCATGCAGAATATTTCCAACCTCCGTCGTTTCTAAGACTCCCCGTTTGCTAATTGAGGGGGGATGACTGATCCTGCCCTTGCCGTTTCCGATTTCGAGGTTTGTTCCTTGCCCCGTTCTCACTCGTCACATCCAGTTTGGTTCGTCCGCTGGTTTTTGTATGGTTCGACCAGCACCTTGGTGTTAGTTGCTGCCTGCTGGTTCAGCGTCTGCCTGGTCGGGAACCGTGTCCAGGGGCAGCAGCCGAATGACGCTTTGCAGGACATTGAACGCAAGTTCAGCACCGCCAAAGGAAACCAGCGTCTGAATTCCGTGACATTCCGCGCCTTCAAGCAAGTGACGCTGCCTACAAATATCATCCGACTGGGCGATGTCGTGGAACCTGTCGATGCTGACTTTGAAGGCTGGGCCAAGTTGTCTCGTCAGGGAATTGGCTTGGTGCCGCTCGATGGAACGGCGATGACAATCGAGCGTGCCCGACTCGAAAGCTATATTCACGGTCGACAATCGGGTTCGTTTCTGGTTGGCTGGATCGGCCCCCAACAGATTCGCGTCTCATATCAACGGCCTCTGCATGCAGGTGTACCGCTGGCTTCCAGGTCCAATGTGCCTCGGTCCCAGATGATTGATGGCGAACATTCAGCAGTTCTGACTGCATCGGCGTTGTCGCTGGAGCAGACATTAGCGCTGGATTACCCGTCGACATCGATGCAGCGGGCGACGCGACCGTTGTTCGATAACAATCCCGCGCACCTAGAGAAACTAACCCGCTGGATTACCGTTGCTTTTTCGAAGACTTCGCCAGGTGGATTCGAGAAATTTCGAATTGAATTGGTGGAGATTGAAAAATTCAGACCCACAAAGCGATCACTTGATGTCGCGATGCTGGGAAGCGGCTTCCTGCAAGTGGTCGAACCTGAGAGCCGGAGCACGATGTTCGTTCGAGCAGGATCGCTCGATATCAATGCGGAAGGTGATCTCGTCATTGTGTCCGGACAGAAGGCATACCGTCTGAATCCAACGATCAATATCCCGCCTGACGTTGAGAGACTGGTGATCACACCTGAGGGTGTGGTGCAAGTCCGACTGCCGGGACTCGAAAAATTCGTGTCCGCGGGAAGGATTGTGGTCAGCACAACCGGAAAGCCGGATCGTGCCGCGGGTCATTTCGGGGCGGTGTCGGTTGCAGGCGGCAGTTCGGAAAATGCAGCAAAATCACAGGCAAGTGGAGAATCGCCCTGGCAGATTCTTCAGGGATTTTTGGAGGCTCCGCGAAGCGACGCATTGACGGATCTATATTCCATCATCAGTGTCGATGTGGTTACGCCGTTATGCGGAGTACACGAGGGGCTGTGTCGGTTCAGAGTTCAAGGCCGGGGTCAGGACGGACCCGTTGATGTCGTTGTTGGCATGGTATTGACCGGCAAGCCTCTGGTCGCTGCAACGCGAAAAAGCTTCCCGAGGGGACATCGTTTGAGTCTCAAGGATCTTCAATTGATGCCGATCGATGAAGATGAGGTTGCTGTCAATCAATTCACTTCATTGGAAAAACTGGTGGGGATGGAAGTTAGTAAATCACTTCGGGTGAACCGTCCGGTTCTGTCGACAGATGTTAGACAACCAACATTGGTTCGACGAGGCGACTTGTTGGATCTCCGTGTTGTCGCCGCCGGGATTGTTGTGACTACGCCTGCAAAAGCGCTCGCTGATGGTCCACTGAATGAACTGATTGAAATTGAAACAATGCGTCCGAGGATGCGAAAGGTCGCCCGCGTGGTTGCCCCGGGTGTGGTCGAAATTCTTAGTCGTCCACCGCAAGTCGCAAGTCTATTAAAGGAGCGTCGCTAATGACCAATGAATCGAAATTGGCCGGATTTGGATGGACCACTTTCGCAGCAGTGTTGGTGAGTCTGTGTCCTTGGACAGCGTCTGCTCAAGAAAGTTCGCTGCTGCGGGCTGCCTATCCTGCTCGAACTGCTCGAACTGTTCCAGCGACATTGCCAGTGTTGCAGGCTAGCGCTAACATGCAGTTGACCGCACCGGCACAGATCGGTCGACCTTTACCGCAGCTCAGCAGTATGATTCAAGTACCGCAACCCCCGATGCCGGGAATTGGTGCCAGGCAGCCAGATTTGTATCAGCAACGGGTGCCGAATCAGTTCGCCACACCGCCGTACGGTTACAACGGCGCCCCGCCTGTTACGCTCAATGATGCAAGTTGGACTTACCAGCCTGCGCTACCACTGCGTACCTTCCAGAAACAGGATGTGGTAACGATCAGGGTTGATGAGATTACCCGCGTCATGGCCGAGGGTAATGTTGACAGTCGCAAGCGCACCCTTTTTGACGCGATTGTGAATGATTGGATTCAGTTCGTGAACTTCAGTTTCATTCCGCATCCCATGCTCGAGGGCGAACCAGGTATCGCTTTTCAATCACAGTCGAATTTCCGGGCGGATTCCTCGGTCGAATCGCGTGAGTCGATGACCTTCAACATTGCAGCCACGGTCGTTGACATTCGTCCTAATGGAAACCTGGTTCTTGAAGCGAGAAAACACATCCGGATCAACGACAACCTGTGGGAAACGTCGCTCACGGGTATTTGCCGGGCCATCGACATCGCGCCCGATAATGTGGTACTGAGCAAGGATCTGATTGACCTTGAGATTCGCAAGGAAGATCAGGGACAGTTGAGAGACGGTGTAAGTCGCGGATGGTTCCAGCGGTGGGTCGATCGTCTCGGGCCTTTTTAGACCAGAGTTGCGGAATTTTGAGAACCTTCTATTTGATGCAGGATACATGATGATAATTCGTAACGGCAGTCTTTTGGTGTTGCTGTTTGCGTTTGCCGGCGGTGGTCTGCCTGTTGATCACGCGCAGGCAGAGCAGGGTATGAGGCTGCTCGGTGATATCTGTCGGGTGAAGGGTCAGGAAACAAATTCACTACAAGGCTGGGGCTTGGTGACCGGGTTGCGTGGCACGGGCGATTCAGATTCGGCTGCGACGTCGATGGCACTCGGACGGATGATTCAATTGATGGGGGGCCCCATCGGATTTGAGCTTAACGGTCAGTTGGACACCAAGGCGCTGGGCGATACTAAGAATGTTGCGATGGTATTCGTGACAGCCAAGGTGCCTCCATTTGGGGCTCAGCAGGGCGATCTCATTGATGTGACCGTCACCGCCATCTCGGCCAAAAGTCTGGCCGGTGGGGTACTGATGTTGACGCCACTGTTGGGGCCACGGGCTGACAATCCGACAGTTTACGCGATGGCTCAAGGCGATCTGAGGGTTGCTCTTGACGGTCCGGCGACAAAAGCCACCGTCGAAAGTGGCGCAAAGATGGAAGCCAACGTTCGAACGTCCTTTGAGTCCGAGGGGAAAATTACCTTCGTGATCAAAGACGATGTCGCTTCTTTTGAAACCGCACAATTGATCGCTTCACAAATCAATGCGTTTTTGGAGTCTTTGCCTGGCAATGGCGGAAGTGGTCCAGGCAATGGACCGTCTGATCAAAGATTGCAGGTTCAACCAAACGGAGAGGCTAGTTACGCACGTGGGGGAACTGGCGATTCAGAGAAGCAGGCGCGTGCAATCGATCAAAAACATGTGGTGGTTAGATTGCCTGCTTCACAACGCAGCAACCCTGTTGGCTTCATTGCGATGCTGGAGGCCAATGTGCCCGTCACAGTTCGTTCTCAGTCGCAGCGCGTCGTCATTAACGAACGTGAAGGAATTGTAGTGATTGGCGAAGGAGTCGAGATCGCCCCCAGTTTGATCTCTCATCGCAACCTCCGCATCCAAGCGGGCGCGGGACCATCGCTTGTGTCGATCGACAAACAACCGAATCCAACCTTGCAGAGCCTCGCTGACGCTTTGAATGCTCTGGAAGTACCTACCGACGATCTGATATCTATTATCAAGACGTTGCAAAAAAAAGGTGATCTGTTCGGTGAGGTTGTGTTTGAGTGATTCCGTTTTGATGGCAGCGGATCAAGTCAACGCGAGGCGGTATTCGATGCAACTGGCAAGCAGGACGTTTTTGGAGCAGGAGTAGCTGAATGGAATTAAGATCGATTTCGGAGATGACTGTGGATTCGCATTTGAATCGAGCGGTTCCGCCGATGACAGCCCAGCAATTGGCTGCGACAAGCTCCCAAAATCATGCGGCAAGTCTTTCAAGTTCGCGTTTGGAGCCATCGTTTGGCGATGTGTTGCAAATGGAGGAGACCCTCGGTACACGCCTTGAAGCCGACCATGCGAGTGAGAGCAAACCGACTGAGCTAGAAGAAAAATTCACTGAGTTCGTTGGGCAAACTCTGTTTGGCAGTATGTTGGTATCCATGCGTAAGACGCTTGGAAAACCAGCCTACATGCATGGTGGACGGACCGAGGAAGTGTTTCAGAAACAACTCGACCAACTGTTGGTCGAGGACTTGACTAAGGCATCTGGTGACATGATCGCGAAGCCGATGTTCGACTTATTTAATATGCAGCAACGGAGCTGATCATGGGATGGCAGGAACGGGTCGCGGCGTACCTCGAAGAGCTGGAACTGGTGACCACTGGATTGGCAGCACAGATCCGGCGTGTTGAAGTTGATCAGATACCGCAGGCACAAACAACAGTCCTTTCAGAAACAAGGTTGAACACTTCTGAGGCTGGAGTTTTGGATTCAGGTACGCAGGACTTGGCGGGCTGTCTCGTAGAACTGGAGGATAAGGTTGCTCAGAGAGAACTGCTGTTGCGAGCTGCTGACGCTCCCGATGCGGGACTGACGTTGGCAGAAAAGTTACTTGCACTGGGAGATCAACGTAGTCTTGCGCTCCGGGATCGGTGTGAGACGATTGGAGAATTGATCGCGGATACAAACAATCGGGCTGTGTCGTTGTTCGTTTGCCAGTTTCATCTCGCCAACCTGACAGACGAGATTGTTCGGGTCATGGCAGGTGTTCCTGAGCCAAAGACCTACAGCACCACTACGACACAGACTGCGTTGGGCGGGAATATCTTCAACGAGTCGGTGTAGTTGCTTTGCCGGATTGCAGCATTGATTGACTTAAGGAACGTACTCTGCTGTCACTCTGGCTGACCGGGTAAAAGTGTGGAACCCGATGCGAGCCGTCTTGGCTCCTGCCTGAAAATAAGCCGACGGTCATTGACGCGACCCCTGGAATCTTCAGACCTGCGTTTGTTGACAGTTCGATGGAACTTTCGGATGGACGTTTCGGTAGTCAGTCTCGATTGGCAGTCCAGTCTGGCAAGGCCTCTCAGGACTCGGGGTTTTGGTGAATCCGCGGATCATGCTGCGGAACGCACCGAGTAAGGCTTGCCGTTGCGGTAAACTCTGTCGTCGTGTGAACGGCGAGATGAAATATGCATTTGCTTGAATTTGCCGGGGTCCGGTCAGGCCATCGTGAGAAAAAGATTGGCCCTGTTGCGATCTGTAACAGCTTGTAGTGAGAAAAGACGGGATCATTATGCAGGCTGAGGACGAGACGTGACTGTTGCTTGACGGGCAAACGAGGGCATAGGCGTGGGTGGTTTTGTGAAGCAGAAACACCGCTGAACTTGTCGGGATCTGACAAGCGGGGCCCGGGATGAACGCTACTCAGACTGCCCCGTCTGCCAGAGTTTCTAGGCCGATCAGGCGATGGGCCGAGCCGATTCGACAACCCTGTCATGGAATCGGCTCTTCCGCGCATTTTGAGCGAGCGAAAAGGCTATATTGGCGGTTCACTAAGATGCTGAGTCATCTCAATATGTCGCCTTGGATTGCTTATGTCTACCGAAATGATGTCCGTCGAAGAAGAAGCTCGTGTGGTCGAGCAAATTTTAGAGGGACGACAGAAGATTACAGACGAACTGTCGAAAGTGATTGTCGGTCAACACGAAGTCATTGAACAATTGTTGATTTGCCTGTTTGCTGGGGGACATTGTCTGATCACCGGTGCCCCAGGACTCGCCAAAACCCTGCTGGTACAAAGTGTTTCTCAGATTTTCCATCTCAAATTCCAGAGGATTCAGTTCACTCCTGACCTGATGCCTGCGGACATTACTGGCACGGAGATCTTGGAGCAGGATTCCGAAGGCCGCCGCCACTTGCAGTTTGTGAAGGGGCCAGTGTTTGCCAATGTGATTCTGGCGGACGAGATCAACCGCACGCCGCCCAAGACTCAGGCTGCCTTGCTGGAAGCGATGCAGGAACATCAGGTCACCGCAGCAGGGCGGAGGTACAAGCTGGAAGAACCGTTTTTTGTTCTGGCCACGCAGAACCCTATTGAGATGGAAGGCACTTATCCGTTGCCCGAAGCTCAGTTGGACCGATTCATGTTCAACGTGATGATTGACTACCTGCCGCCAGAGGATGAGCTGGCAGTGGTGATGCAGACGACTTCGCGAGCTGCAGAACAGATCGAACCCCTGTTTTCAGGCGAGGATGTGATTCGGTTCCATCAAGCTGTCCGGAAGGTTCCAATCGCTGAAGAAGTGGGGGCCTATGCCGTTCGGTTGGCGGCGGCGACCAGACCAGGACGCGACGGTGTTCCGGAATTTGTCAACGATTGGGTTAGTTGGGGGGCCGGATTACGAGCCGCTCAAACTTTGGTGCTGGGCTCCAAAGCAAGGGCGCTTCTTAATGGCCGCGCACACGTCAGCATGGATGATATCCGTGCCCTGGCGCATCCAGCGTTGCGGCACCGCGTCTTGCTTAGTTACAAGGCTGAGGCCGAAGGGGTCACCATCGAAGGTGTGATCGATCAATTGCTTGAGTCCGTATCGAGTTCGGCGAGTTGATGGCGGGCGGAACAGGCACCGCTGCCGTTAAGGTGACCGAGGGCCAGACGCTTGCCTCGATCGATCCGCTTGCCGTGATGCGGATCAAGGATCTGGCACTGCGCGCAAAATCGGTGGTGGAAGGGTTTTATAACGGTTTGCATCGCAGCCCCTTTCACGGCTTTTCTGTCGAATTCAGCGAGTATCGTCCCTACACCATTGGCGATGATCTGCGCAGTCTGGACTGGAAACTTTTTGCGAGAACAGATCGCTATTACATTAAGAAGTTTGAAGATGAAACCAACCGACGCTGCTACTTGATCCTTGATCAGAGCAGGTCGATGGGATTCGGTTCGCTCGACTACAATAAAAGTGATTACGCTAAGACACTCGTAGCTACTTTTGCGTATTACCTCACATTGCAGCGTGACAGCGTTGGGCTAATGACGTTTGATGAGGGCGTCGGCGAGTTCATTAGTGCCAGGCAGAGAGAAGGACACTTTCGTCAGATGATGGTCGCGCTGTCTCGGCCGGTGGCTGGTGCCGGCACGGACTTAAGCGGGCCGTTGATGCGCATTTCTGCGTTGGTACGGCGGCGTGGGCTAATTATCCTGGTGTCGGACATGCTGGCACCCGTGGATGAGCTGCGAACCAATCTGGCTTATCTGCGTTCGCGTGGCCACGAAGTGTTAATCATTCGAGTGCTCGATCCCGCTGAATTGGAACTCAAACTGAAATCGCCGAGCATGGTGGTTGATATGGAATCGCAACGCGAGATCTATCTCGACCCTGATGCGGCCATTGAATCCTACGCTGCTGAATTTGGTCAGCATCGGACGCAGTTGCAGGCGATTTGCGACTCGCTTGGGGTGGAACTCTACGAAACGCAAACGAATCAGTCACTTGAAGACGCCTTGTTTCATGTGATCAGTACGCAGCGGCGTCGCAGTGGCGGACCTGCTCGGGCGGGAATGTTGTCGTCTTCAGGAAGAACCGGTGGAGGTGCCAAGTGAGTTTACTTGCTCCCTTGTATTTCATCGGTGCGCTCGCGATCGGCGCACCGATCCTTTTTCACATGATTCGTCGACAACCCAAGGGGCAGGTCGAATTCAGCTCGCTGATGTTTTTGCGGCCAACACCTCCCCGGTTGACGCGGCGAAGCCGACTCGACAATTGGTTTCTATTGCTGCTGCGAGCTCTGGCATTGATGTTGCTCGCCGCCGCTTTTGCGCGTCCGTTTCTTCGCAGCGTTACTCTGTCCGAAGCTGAAGTCCCGGGGCGGCGTCTGGTGATCGTGGTGGATCGCAGCGCCAGCATGCAGCGGAATGGCTTGTGGGAACAAGTGCTCGACCAGGCCGATGAGGTGCTGGCAGATTTGCAGTCGGCCGATCAATTGGCAGTCGTCGCATTTGATCAACAACCACAATTGTTGTTGGGGTTTGACGAATCCGGGAAATTGGCACCCGATCAGTTGAAGGTAACCGTCCATGAGCTACTTGAAGAAACCAAACCAACGTGGCTGAAATCGGAACTTGGCAGTGCTTTGGCATTCGCAGGGGATTTAGCGGTCAATTACGAATCAGAGGATCGGGTCGTTGTAGCTGACGATGCGACGGCAGAAGACATCAATGCGATGGCAGAGGATATCGAGGGCAACGCTGCAGCGGACCAGTCAGCAACCGTTGAGGACGCTCACCTGATTCTGATTAGCGATATGGCTTCGGGTAGCGAGCGTGAAAGTTTGCAGACCTATGCCTGGCCCAAGAGTCTTCGGCTTGATGTTCGGCGTGTTGCTTCCAGTCAACGTACAAATGCATTCGCACAGGTCATGGAGGCGGACGCCGAAAGTGCGGGTGAAGTTGATCGTGTACGAGTTCGGGTTTCAAATTCGCAAGATGCAAATGAATCGCAGTTCAGTATCCGTTGGTCGGGTGGCGCGGGTGTTGCCGAACCCACCACCAGCGTCGAATTGCCAGTGCAGGTACCGCCCGGGCAATCCAGAGTTGTTCGTATGCCGATGCCCGGTCCCGGAATGACTTCGCTGGTTCTGCAAGGTGACGATCACAGTTTTGATAACACGCGATATAGGGTCAGACCCGAACCGCTGCCATACACCTTGCTGCATCTGGGAAAAGTTGCGGGCGAACCCCGCGACAGCCTCTTGTTCTACCTGCAACGGATCCCCTTTGATAATCAACGCCGGATCGTATCGGTCGAGACGTTGGACCCTGAGCAGCTTTCAGAAGTCCCTGACCCGCTGACGGTGCCGTTGATCGTCGTAACAGAAGAACTGCCTGAACCGGTGGCCATGAGGTTGGTTGAGTATGCAGAGGCAGGAGGGCGAGTGCTGGTTGTGCTGTGGAAGCAGCCCGAGGCCGCGGGATTTGGTGCAACAATCAATCGGATTGCAGGATCTGATCTGGAGTTTAGCGAGGCTGAGGTTGACGATTACGCGATGCTTTCTCGCATCGATTTCAGCCATCCTCTGTTCCGGACGATGTCGGAGCCCCAATTCAATGACTTTTCCAAAATACGCTACTGGGCTCACCGCACCATCAACAACGTAGAACCGGACTGGATCGTTGTTGCCCGCTATGACGATGGCGATCCAGCTGTACTGGAAAAGAACCTTGGCGAAGGGCGGCTGTTTGTCATGGCAAGTGGTTGGCAGCCGAATGAAAGTCAGTTGGCTCTGTCTACCAAGTTCATCCCCTTGCTATTCAGCTTTTTTGATTCGGGACAGACTGGGGCGACAGCGGAACGCTACACGGTAGGACAGTCGATTGATTTTCCCCCTTCGGACGAGGCCAGCATTACCGGGCCTGCCGGCAGTGCGTTCCAGTACAGTGAACAGACTGATCGGGATGGCATTGATCAGCCCGGCGTCTATCAGTTCAGCGATGGTAACCAGGCCAGATCTTTTGCAGTGAATCTGGATGAATCAGAGAGTCGAACAGATCCCTTTGACGAGGAAGCGTTGACTCGGTTCGGTGTGGTGTTGGGCAAGAATGTAACCACCGCACAGGCATTAGAGGGTAAGCGGCAATTACGAGATCGTGAATTGGAAAGTCAACAGAGGTTATGGCAGTGGCTCTTGGTGCTGGCACTGGCCTTGCTCGGCCTGGAAACGGTACTGGGCACGTTGTGGAGTCGCAGCGGACGTGCGACAGACGCGGCAGTGGTGGAAGCCGGTTAGGGCGCTGTTGATCGTGGGACCGTCAGTAAATACGGATGTGAACAGTTGTTGTTGGTTTTAGTCGAAAATGGATTGAGCAAATGAACGAATCACTCTTGGATCGAATTCGGCCCGTCACCCGACGCTTGCGCAGCGTGCGGTTTTGGCGACTGCTGTCCGTGATTGCCATGTTCGGTGCGGCCTGCGCATGGTTGTTGAGGCAGGAAGTCAATTCGGGTGAGGTGGATGGCACAACGATTGCCAGATTGTTGCTGTTGGCCGTCGCCGGGATTGCACTTTGTGCGTTGATTACGTGTCGACTGAGCTTTCGTAATCCGCGCGAGGTTGCTTTGCAGATCGAGGAACACTTTCCCAGTTTGGACCAACGTCTGTTGACAGCTTTGAGCCAACGGGGTGATCACCTGAGTTATTTGCAACAGCGTGTGGTACGCGAAGCGCGGGAACATTCTCGCTCACACCGGTGGAGCGAAACGGTCCCAACTGGCCGTGTCGTTTGGAGCCGGCTTTCGGGGATTAGTGCGTCGCTGTTATTTGCTGTGTTTTTGTCGGGTTTGATTTTCTCGGATCCGGCAATCATTAAAATCAACGCGGCAGCAACCTCGTTAAACGAAAAGAACGAGGTCGAGGTACTGCCGGGGAATGCGGAGGTCGAACGGGGAACAAGTTTGGTGGTGACCGCTCGTTTCAGTGGATGGCTTCCCGATCGGGCAGAATTGGTGTGCGTGACGAACGATGGCACCGAACGCCAATTTACCATGACGCAAAATCTTGATGATCCGATCCTCGGGGGATTCGTCTCTACGGTCGATCAGTCTTTCCAGTATCAGGTCGTGACCCCCAACTGGGAAAGTGAGGCCTATCAGGTCGAGGTGTTTGAGTTTCCTACGCTGGTTCGCAGTGACGCGAGCCTGGAATATCCCGCCTACACCGGCTTGGACGACAAGTTGATCGAGGACACGGTGCGGCTGTCAGCTGTCGAAGGAACCCAATTGACCTGGGTCTGCTTCCTCAATAAACCGGTTGTTTCAGCTGAATTGGTTGATCAGCAAGGGGAAAGGACAATCTTGCAACCAAGCGACAGTTTTCCCGGTGCTTTGGTTGCCACGTTCACGCTTGTTGAAACGAAGCGGATGACTTTGGAACTGGTGGACGATGCAGGACGAAAGAATAAATACCCGCCGGAATTGGTGGCTCGTGTTTTACCCAATCGGCCGCCAAGCCTCAAATTGACGCAAGGCGGAGACGTCTCAGTTTCCCCGCTGGAGGAACTGCAGTTGGGGGCTGAGGTTCGTGATGACTTTGGCGTGACGCGTTTGGGGCTCGCGTACACCTTTGCAGCAAATCCACCTGCTGAGGTTTTATTAGCCGAATCGATCACACGAGGAAAGAAGACCGTCGTTGCCCATCTGTTGGCATTCGAAGAATTACAGGCAGAACCCGATCAGCTGTTGTCCTACCATTTTTGGGCTGAAGATGTCGGGCCAGATGGCCAGCCAAGACGCATCGAGAGCGACATGTTCTTTGCCGAAGTGCGTCCGTTTGACGAGATCTTTCGGGAAGGCGAGCAGCCACCGGGAGGACAGCAACAACAGCAACAACAACAGCAGCAGGAAAGCCAAAATGGTCAACAGGCAGAACAGCTGGCTGAGTTGCAGAAAGAGATCATCGGTGCCACGTGGCGAGTCATCCGCGAAGAACGTGGTGAGAGTGTAAGCGGGACATTTGCACAAAACGTGCAACTCTTGAGCGATGGTCAACAGGATGCACTGACCCAGTTGGAAGAACTGTCGGGGGAGATTACCGATGACAGTTCGGCTGTCATCGTCGAGGAAGTGAGGCAGCAGATGCAAGTCTCGCTGGAGGCATTGCAGGCGGCAGCAGGCGAGTCTGATCCAGGTCCTCTATCCAATGCGTTGATTACTGAGCAGACAGCTTACGGCGGATTGTTGCGTTTGCGAGCCCGTGAGTTCGAAGTGACACAACAACAGCAGCAGCAGCAGCAACAGCAGCAGCAGAGTCAAAGCCAGTCGCAGCAGCGGCGACAACAACAACTTGATGAGTTGGAACTTGATCAGGACGAAAATCGGTACGAGACGGAACAGCAAGCCGAGGAAGCCAATCAGCAGGAATCAGAGGAACGTGAGGTTCGTCAGGTCTTGAATCGCCTGAAAGAACTTGCCCGTCGACAGGAGGATTTGAATAAGGAATTGGCTCAGCTGCAGTCGGCACTTGAAGAGGCGGATACGGAAGAAGAACGGCAGGAGATTGAGCGGCAGCTAAAACGGCTGCGAGATCAACAACAGGATTTGCTCAGGGAAACTGACGAACTGGGTGAACGGATGCAAGATCCAGAAAATCAGGAAGAAATGGCCGAGGCAAGCGAACGGCTGGAAGAAACGCGTGAAAATGTTCGTCAGGCAACTGAAGCACTCGAGCAAAATGACGCGGCGCAAGCTCTGACCGCTGGTCGCCGTGCCGAACGTGAATTCGAAGAAATGCGTGATGAATTTCGGCAGCGAGCGGCAGGGCAATTCAATGAGTCTGTCCGGCAGATGCGGAATGATGCTCAGGAACTGGATCAAAGTCAGCAAGAACTCGCTGAAGAGCTGCGAAACATGGACCGCGAACAGCCAACCGCCGGCTTGAGAACAGAAAATAATCGCGAGGAGATCGAAGAAAATATCGGCGAACAGCGAGAAAGACTCGGAGACCTGCTCAACCAGATGCGCGAGACTGTTGAAGAGGCCGAAGTTGCGGAACCGTTGCTCGCACAGAAATTGTACGATTCGTTTCGAAAGGCCAACCAGCGACAGGTCGACCGCCAACTCGGTGAGACTGCGGAGCTGCTGAAACGAGGGTTTGACCCGCAAGCTCGCGAGGCCGAACGAGGCGCCGCCGAAGGAATTGAAGAACTTAGAGAGGAACTCGAAGAAGCAGCTACTTTAGTGCTTGGCGATGAAACGCGTGCTCTTGAACGAGCGTTGAATGAATTAGAGCAATTGGAAAACGCACTCGAGGGCGAACTTCGTCGCAATAACCCAAATCCGCCCCCGGGATCTGAAGAAGCACCCGGACAACAATCCGGACAGCAACCTGGACAGCAACCTGGACA
>JAPKCI010000313.1 GCA_028823035.1 Rubripirellula sp. | reverse complement strand
CGGAGCAGAGCGTGGCGGAGCAGAGCGTGGCGGAGCAGAGTGTGGCGGAGCAGAGTGTGGCGGAGCAGAGCGTGGCGGAGCAGAGCGTGGCGGAAAACGGACTGCATTGCAGCCTGCCTAGCCGGCAGGCCATCAGGAGAATGCCTTGCGGAGCATCGCGAGGCTCTTGGGAATCGCAGTCTCGTGCTTTTCCTTCCCCTCGAACTCCAGCGAAATGTAACCGCGGTAATCGACGCCACGCAATATCTCTGCAACACGCTCATAGTCGATATCGAGGGTATACCAGGTACCGCCGCCAAAATAGGTTTTCGCCTGTACAAAGACTGCTTCAGGGGCCAGTTCTGTGTACTGTTCATACTGTTTTTCGAGGAAGTTGCCAGTATCCAGCGTGGCCCGCAACCAAGGCGATTCGATCGCATTGATAACGCGCAGCACACCCTCTGCAGTACGGCCAAGACCCCAATGGTTTTCCAAGCCCAGGACGACACCACATTTCTCTGCTACAGGCAAGCACTTCTGTAATCCATCTTCGACCCACGCAAAACCTTGGTCATCGGTGTAACCTTCTAATCTTGGCTCGATCCCCTTATTGGCCATCAACTCGTCGAAGTTCTTTGATGTTCCCCAGCGACCAGTGTTGACGCGAATGGTTGGAATACCCAGTGCGTAAGCCAATTCGATGCATTTGATCGTATGGTCAACATTCTTCTGACGTTCTGCTGGATCAGGACTGACGAATGACTGGTGGGTTGAAAAGCCGCACAAATCCAACCCATTTCGAAATGCTCGTTGTTTGATTCTCTGCAAGGCGCCATTGGACTGATCCTGCATTTGCACGTGAAGAATCTCGACACCATCGAATCCAGCATCAGCCGCCAGGTCAATGCACTCCTCGATGCCTAGCTTGCTGTCATCACGATAGCGCCAGTAAGAATAAGTCGAGACGGCAATGAAATTGGGCCGAACCGATTCCGGTTTGTTTTTTTTCGCTTCCTTTTCTTGTGCTTCCAAATTCCCAACTGCCAGTGAGGCAGCAGAAACACCAGCGACTCCCGCGACAAAAACGCGGCGATTGATTCCAGGCGACATCAGCAATACTCCAAGGTGTAAGGAACCACTCAATATAACTTGATGGATAGGGACTGCGCAATCATCTAGACGTCACTGCTAGAGACGAATCGAGGAAAATCCTCATTACATACAGTCGCCAGACAACCACAAGGTTCAACTTACAGCAGGATTCGCATGAAACAGCAGCACACGTCCGTGATCACGGACGTGGAGCGGCAGTCGCCAAGACCGCCAAGTCGTCTTTTCCGACACGAGTGCAGAAACTGCCGAGAGACTCACCCTCTTCGCGGTTGGCTTTATAGGCTGCAAAGATCGCAATGATCTCGTCCACCACCACGTCATCTGGAACCAAATCTTTGTAGACGTAGGCCAGCCGATTGCCCAACCACCCCCCCCCTGCATAGAGCGTGTACTTTCCCTTTGCCTTGCCGACCAAAGCGAGATCTGCGTTGTACGGCCGTGCACATCCATTGGGGCAACCTGTCATTCGAATCGTAAAGCGTTCCTTGTCCAACCCCAGTTTGGACAAGGGAGCTTCCAAGCCGTCGATGATGCTCGGTAGGCGACGCTCGCTTTCAGTAATTGCCAGACCACACGTTGGCAAAGCCACGCAGGACATTGACCATCGACGGACCGTACTGGTTTGCTCGGTGGTAGGGACCTGATGCTGGGTGATCAAGCTAATCAACTTGTCTTTGTCGGCACCGTCAATATCGGTAAAAATGACACTCTGGTGTCCAGTCATCCGGATTTCGGTTTCAAACTCACGGCAGATCGCCCTGAGAGTCGCCTTCAATTGCTGATCCTCGTTGTCATACAAGCGTCCATTCTCAATATTCAAGCCATAAGACCATTTGCCATCACCTTGTTCCTGCCAGCCCATGTGATCGTCAAATCCATGGACTTCATCTTCGGTGCAATCAACAAGCGGTTCACCGAAACATTTTTCGACTTCAGCACGAAACTTCTCGATTCCCCAATCGTTGATCAGGTACTTCATCCGAGCCGTCTTACGGTCTCCACGATTCCCATTGTCCCGTTGCACTTTGAGGATTGCCTGAGCAATTCCGACTGCCTGATTCGGTGTCACGAACGCCATGCGTTTGGCAAGCGCCGGAAAGGTTTTCTTTGCTGAGGGGGTCGTACCCATACCACCGCCGACCAGCACGTTGTAACCAATGATTGCTCCATCACGCACCACAGCTAGATAGCCAAGATCCTGCGTGTAGATATCAATGCAATTATCCTCGGGAAGTGCGATCCCAATCTTGAATTTACGAGGCAGATAAGTTGGGCCATACAACGGTTCGATCGGGCCGCCCCCCTCAAGGGTTTTTTCTCCCGACTCAGGATCCGTCAACCAGAGTTCATGGTAAGCCGGAGTTTGCGGTGCTAACGCTTCGGTCAACTCGTCAGTCAGTTTTTCCATGTCAGCATGGATGCTACCTATCCGTTTGGCAGGGCAACACATGACATTTCGATTGACATCACCACAGGCCGCAAGCGTAGACAGAGCAATTTTGTTGATATAACAGATCGTTTCACGAAGATCGTCTTTCAGAATCCCGTGCAATTGAAGGGTTTGACGGGTCGTGATTTTCATCGTCGAGTTACCAAGACGCTCACAAAGATCGAGCATCGACAACATTTGATCCGATTGTATGCGTCCACCGGGGATACGCAGTCGAACCATCATGGAATACGCCTTGCCGGCACCTGTCTTCTTGGCCGTTAAACGTGAATCACGATCATCCTGCTGGTAGCTCCCATGGAATTTAAGGAGCTGTATATTACTTTTATCAAAGTGATCAACTGAATCCGCGATCTCCTGACCGATCGTTCCTTTCAGGTAATCGCTGCCCTCTTTGATGGTTTCAACTGGACTCAACTTTGGCGCGTCGGTAGACATCGGGGCTCAAATCCTGTGTGATTTCGTTTCACGAAGTGGCGGATTGCGGATTGCGATTCCAATTTCCCGCTGAATTTTCCGCAAACACGGTGATTTAAGCAACTATAGCGGCCAGCGGAAAATGTCACTATGGCGATCACTTTTAAACAAGTCGAACCAAATCCATGACAGCTGATCTACTTGATGGGAAACGAATTGCGTCGGAAATCCGAGCCGAAGTGGCTGAGGAAGTGCGGCAATTCGTCCACCATGGTGGCCCCAAACCCTGTCTGACCGCTGTTCTGGTTGGCGAAGACCCTGCCAGTCAGGTTTATGTCCGAAACAAGAGTCGGGCCTGCGACAAAGCAGGTATCGATGGCCGAACGCTGCGACTCGACACAGGGACTTCGCAGCAGGAACTGGTCAAAACCGTCCAAAACCTGAATGAAGACCCTGATGTGCACGGCATTCTCGTCCAACTACCTCTGCCTGCCGATGGCAACGGCGGCTCAGGATTTGACGAGCGAGTCATTCTGGACACGGTGGCTCCGCTGAAAGACGTAGATGCTTTCTCTCCGGTCAATGTCGGCCTCCTCATGCAAGGTCGCCCCAGATTTCTGCCCTGCACACCTCACGGAATTGTGCAGTTGCTTGATCGCTGCAATCTCAGTGTCGCCGGAAAGCATGTGGTCGTGGTTGGCCGCAGCGACATCGTAGGCAAGCCGATGGCAATGATGCTGGCACAACGAGACGGTTCCTGCGGTCGCGAGATCGCGAACGCCACCGTGACACTTGCGCACAGTCGCACTGCTGATCTTAAATCGGTCTGTCGCACAGCCGACTGCCTGATTGCCGCCGTAGGCGTACCCGAAATGATCAGGGGCGACATGATCCGGAAGGGAGCAATCATCATTGACGTCGGGATCAACCGGGTCGGAGACAAGCTAGTCGGCGATGTCGCGTTTGATGAAGCCAGTCAAGTCGCCTCAGCAATTACGCCCGTTCCCGGCGGTGTCGGCCCCCTGACAATCGCAATGCTGCTTCACAACACCCTGCTGGCTGCAAAACTGCAGACGCGGACGTAGCACAGCGGTCACACATCGTGGCCACCGCGGATCAGCTGTCGATCTGCCGTCGCGAACTAGGTTGCATAGCCATTGGGGTGTGACTGATGCCACCGCCAAGCAGTTTCGACAATGGAACCGATTTGGTCGTACTTTGGAGTCCAATCCAAAAGCTCTTTGGCAAGACGATTGTCAGCGACTAACTCAGCTGGATCTCCTGACCGACGGTCGCCCATGACTGCTGGAATCGGGTGCCCCGTAACCTTCCTGCAAGCCTCAACAATTTCCCGGACACTCGTCCCACGTCCCGTTCCCAGATTAATGCAAACACCTTTACCAGGCTCGATCAACTCAAGAGCACGTAAGTGCGCGCTGGCAAGATCCTCAACGTGAATGTAGTCTCGTAAACAAGTCCCGTCAGGCGTCGCAAAATCATCACCAAAAATTGTGATCTTTTCACGTTGCCCTAAAGCGACCTGCAGAACGACCGGAATCAGATGTGACTCGGGATCATGATCTTCTCCGATGGTGCCATCAGGGTGAGCGCCTGCTGCATTGAAGTAACGAAGTGCGGCGTAGCCTAACCCATAGGCACTCGCATAGTCGGCCAACGCTTTCTCAATCACCAACTTCGTGAACCCATACGGATTAATGGGTTGTTGAGGAGTATCTTCGCTAATGGGCATGGTGGCGGGTTCACCATAGGTCGCAGTTGTGCTGCTGAAGACAATCTTCGTTACCTCTGCCTCACGCATGGCCTCAAGTAATTCAAGGGCCGCAATCACATTATTGCGATAGTAGAGAGCAGGATCGGCGACGGATTCGTTCACCAAGGCAAAAGCAGCGAAGTGCATCACCGCTTCGATCTTACATTCACGAAGAACTGAAACCACTCTGGCACGATCCGTCAGGTCGCCCTCCACCAGTAACCCATCAGGAACTGCCTGCCGATGCCCGCGAGAAAGATTGTCGTACACGGTGACTTGGTGCCCAGCAGCGATCAACAATCTAACAGCGTGCGATCCAATATAGCCGGCACCGCCGACAACCATAATATTCATGCTAAACGTTGTTTCTTCATCAGTGGTAATAATCGTCAGACTTTTACAATCGCTCGAATCACGCCAATCGTTTCGCCGATTCAATATATGGATCGTGTCGACTTGTGACTAGACAGATCGCACCAGTGGCTCGACAACACCTTCCCCATAAAAACTTTCCCCAGAAACCCAGTCGCGGCAACAAATCTTGGCAAAACGAGTTACCAAACTGCAGAGGCTCAACCAATCTGGTTCTCCGGCAAGGAAGAACCGTGCTACGAAAACGATTTGCCAGGATTTTCTTGACTACTTGCGTGGCGAGTGCCACTTAGCGACCAACACAATCGCTGCCTACGGTCGTGACATGCGACGTTTCACAAATTGGCTGGGCGACGCAGAACTGGCAAGTCTGAGGGTCAACGAGTTGTCAGACTACGTTGCCAGACTTCACGGTGAAGGCTTGGCTCCGGCATCAATCGCCAGAAATGTGGTCGCTATTCGGACCTTCTTCAAATTCCTGCAACTGGAAGGATTAATCCGTAAAAATCCCGCTGAACTTTTAACAACGCAAAAGATGTGGGAACGAATCCCCAACGTGCTTACACAGCAGCAGGTCGATAAATTCCTGAATGCTCCGCGAAAATCAGATAGTTTTTGCCTCCGTGACCGGGCCTTGCTGGAAGTCCTCTATGCCACTGGTTGTCGTGCTACCGAGGTGTGCACTCTTCGGATCCGCGATCTCTCTCTGCCTGAACGGCACATCAAATGTGAAGGCAAGGGCGGGAAACAACGGATGGTCCCAATCGGGTTAAGAGCAATCAGTGCCATCCAGATGTATTGCGAACACTTGCGTGGCAAACTTGCCGCCAAGAACCTGCATCCTCCTGAAGAACTTTTCCTGTCACGTAGCGGGCGGCCTCTGGACCGGATTCAGTTGTGGCGACTGGTGAAGCACTACGCAAAACGAGTTGACATTGCATCCGAAGTCAGTCCGCACAGTCTTCGGCACAGCTTTGCAACCCACCTTCTGGCTGGCGGAGCCGACCTGCGACTTGTTCAGGAAATGCTGGGGCATGCGAGTATTCAAACGACCCAGATTTACACCCATGTTGAACACTCGCGATTAAAGAAGGTTCACAGTCAGTTCCATCCCCGGGCATAAGAACCGCAAGTGAACACCGTCACTTGAGTTTGACACGCTGAGTACGCGCGTCACTCTGAGGTCCACTCGCGATGCCTGTCATCGTTGTCTGATCCGGGCGGTCATTGCCAATTTTGATCGTGTATTTTCCCGGTTCATAAACGGGCGGGCGAAAGCGATTTCCATTGACTCTCACGGTATACAGCACCTCACCATCACTTTCGCGAATCACTTTCACAACCGGCGATGTCACGCCAGCGAATTGAAGCTCAGGTAGATAACCTTTGACTTCACGACCGTCATTCTGGTTCATGCTGATTGTCACTGGCCAACCGGCAAACTGCGCGGCATCACCATCATCCACACTGGAAAAACGGGACCAACATTCAAAGGTGATGGACTGGTCCTTCTTGTTGAAACGTACGAGCCCATGCCCATCTGCTCGCTGGGTTTCATCTTTACGATTTTCCGGGTTGGCGTACGCCAACATACGGATGCGGTTACCCAATCCATCCTCATAGTCTCCCGTCCATGGCAAGGGACTATTCGGGACTGGATTGTTACCAGCCTGCTCATTTTCAGGATGCCACCAACGACCATAAATCGTGTTAACAATAGCTGGTGAGGTAAAGGCGTATGGCCCATCCGAACTGGACTCAATACCATGCTGCACAAGAACT
>JAPKCI010000073.1 GCA_028823035.1 Rubripirellula sp. | reverse complement strand
GAACATGAGTCCGAAGTATAGGCTCGCGGAGACGACTGAGAAGGAAAGACAGTCAATGAAGTATTTGGAAATCACAGCCCTGTTATTTCTGGCCAGCGTATGCTGGAGTTTGGCGGCGCTAGCTGACACGACTCCCGCGACTCTGGAGGAGGTCAGATTGATGGGGCGTTCGAAATCCAGTTTTCTCAACGCATCGAAAATACCTGTCAAGATCACGGATGCGATACCCAAGGCCGATCTATCCAAGTATCAGAAGTCTGTTGGTCCCGTTCTGGCGAAGAAGTGTGTCGCCTGCCATGGTCCGGAAACGTCGCATGGCAATCTTCGCGTCGACCAATTGGATCCGGATCTGGTAACGGGTGCAGACGTAGAACGTTGGCGAGGGATTTACAAGGTTCTGAGCAATTCAGAGATGCCGCCAGAGGATGAGCCAGAATTTGAACTGGCCGATACCGATCGCAGCAAAATGGTGGAGTGGATCAGTGACGAAATGAATAAGGCGTCGCTTGTACGTCGCAGCAGTTCGGAGCACACTTCGTTTCGCCGCATGACGAAATACGAATACAACTACGCTCTGCAAGATTTACTTGGACTGCCATATCCGCTCGGCAATAGCCTGCCTCCGGAAACCGCATCCGAGGACGGTTTCATGAACAGTTCCGAGATGCTGCAGATGTCTGCAATGCAGTTCGAGTTCTATCGTGAACTTGGGCTTGAGGCGCTCAAGCGAGTGACAGTCAGTGGCGAACGCCCGACTACAGTCACCTACAATATCTCGATGCAGAGCGAGATGGAGAAGGCAGTCTCGGGAGATAACCCGAAGACTTTCAATCAGGATGATGAAAGTTATCAAAACAATCGAAAGAGGCAACATTTATTTAATCAAATGACAGGCGACGGCATTTTGTTTTCCAATGGGAACGCGAAGCCTGAATCTGATGCAGTGGCGGGCGTGACACCAGCAGTTTCACCTGTTGTATTGGCCCTTCCCCGGTCCAATGAGTTTAAATTGAACTTGGACCGTTTCCTGCCCGATGACGGAATCATGCGTGTCAGCATCCGCGCCGGGCGAACGACCATCAACGCAGATGAATATGCGAATTTGCGTTTGATTTTTAGCGCACACACCAGCAATAACGCGAACTTTTCTCAGGTGATCAGCCCGCGAGACCTGCCCGTGACTGCGCCCGCTGCCCAGCCTGAATACATCCACTTTGATATTCCGCTCAGCGAGATCCAGCGGAATCCTTTCCGTAAGCTGGAAACGAAGTTCCCGCGACGGGATGAATTTCTACACATTCGAAATGAATCCAATTCAAATAGCGGACAGGAACCGCTGCTTGTATTTGTCGATCACATCGAAATCAGCGCTCCCTACTACGATCAATGGCCGCCCAAATCGCATACTAGAATTTTCATTGCCAGTGAAAACAGGAATGACGAGTCAACCTATGGACGGGAAGTACTAACCCGTTTTCTTGAGCGCGTTTGGCGTCGACCTGTCAGTGCGGATGAAGTGGATCAGTTCATGGTTCTGTTTTCGGACTATCGTCCGGAGTTTCTGACTTTCGAAGATGCGATGCTGGAGGTATTGGCAACAGCCTTGGCCACGCCCGAGTTTCTTTATGTGACTCAATATGCTTCCTCCCAAGCATCCTCTGATGCTTCCGAAGGTAGAGGAAAAATCAGTGATGTGGAACTTGCTAGTCGGCTCTCGTTTTTTCTGTGGTCGAGTATTCCCGACGATGAATTACTGCAACTTGCAAGGCGGGGTGAACTGACCAATCCTGAGACACTGACGGCACAGGTGACGCGGATGCTTGCAGATCCTCGTTCAAATCGCTTCTCTGAAAGTTTTGTTCAGCAGTGGCTCGGTCTGGATGGACTGAATAGCGTGACGCATGTCACGGACAGTTCACTGTTGGAAGCCATGAAGAAAGAACCGATCGCGTTTTTTGAGGATATGTTGGATCGCAACACCAGTGTCATGGATTTCATTCATTCCGATTACGTTGTGGTCAATGAACGGATGGCACGGCACTATGGGATTCGTGGGGTGTATGGTCCTCATTTCAGGCAGGTTCCGGTCAAGTCTCAGGTGAATCGTGGCGGGATTTTGACAGCTGCGGCCAGCTTGGCAATGAACTCTGATGGCGAAGATTCTCATCCGCTCAAACGAGGTGTCTGGTTGCTGGAACGCGTCTTGCACGACCCGCCACCGCCACCGCCGCCCAATGTTCCGGAAGTCGATCTGACGGATCCCCGAATTTTGGAAATGACTCTCAAAGAACGCATTTCAGACCATCGGAACAAACCAGCCTGCTTGTCCTGTCATTCAAGAATTGATCCTTGGGGAATCGCGTTTGAAAATTATGACGCGATGGGTGCGTTCCGTACGAAAATAGAAAATAAGCCAGTGGATGCTACGTCCTCGCTGTTCAATAATCAGGAATTGGCGGGAATTGATGGTTTGAAACGGTATCTGCTGATGGATCGACAAGATCAATTCGCTAGAGCCGTGGTTCATAAAATGACCGCCTATGCGCTGGGACGCCCCTTGTCGTTCAGTGATCGTGCTGACATTGACAGCTTGACGGTACAATTCAGAAGATCAGGCGATCGATTAGGTGATCTGATTCACTTGATCAGCAACAGTAAAATCTTTAACGCCAAGTAAGAGTCAGGAACGGGTGATGAAAAACCAGCCACTTTCATTGAATCGCAGAAGATTTCTGCGTGGTTCTGGCGTGGCTCTGGCTTTGCCATGGTTAGAGACATTTGCGGCAAACAGTCACCGAGCAGAGGGAAACCCGAGACGCTTTGTCAGCATCTACCATCCTGATGGTGTGGGGTTACCACTCAAAGCCGATCCAGCCTGGAAGGAATGGAGTTGGTTTCCTCAGGGTGGAGAAAAAGATTTTGAACTCACCAAAGTCCTTGATGTCCTTGAGCCTTTACGGAATGAGATCACGATTTATTCTGGACTGTCGCACCCGGCTTCAAGAAAAGTTCATGGCCATTCTAATGCCGACCAGTATCTGACCGGTGCTGCAACGGGGGGACACGGTTCTTACAAGAACACCGTTTCCGTTGATCAGGTCGTTGCTGAGTTCGCTGGCGAATACACCCGCCATTCTTCCCTGGTCATGTCGACCAATGGTGGCATCGGCGGGCCACGTGGCGCACAGACTCAGTCCTTCAATCGTGAAGGCCGTCCTATCCCAGCGATGAACAAGCCGAAGCAGATCTTCGATACACTTTTTGTGACCAGTGGAAAAGATGCACGCGAAAGACTGGCAAGAAGTAAAAGTGCACTCGATTTTCTGGTAGCCAACACGCGAACGTTGGGGAAAAAACTTTCCAAACACGATCAGCATAAGTTGCAGCAATATCTTGATGCAGTTCGCGACACGGAAGTCAAATTGCAGAAATCTCAAAAGTGGGTCGATACACCTATCCCGAAAGTGGATATCCAGAATCTTCAATTGGATGCAGGGCCAGAAGAAGCTCGAGCCTACTTTAAAACCATGTATGAGCTGATTTATCTGTCCTTCCTTAGCGACTCAACTCGTGTGGCAACGTTCCAACTTGGTAGAGAGAACGGCGAAGGACCGCATGACCTGTTGTCAAAGGCAGTCGATCTGGGCGGTGCTCATGGCCTGACTCACGCGGTCAAGAAGCCAAATGGGTGGAAAAATCTTGGCACCTACAATCGCTATCAAGCGGAAGAATTCGGACGTTTCGTTCAAAAACTGAAGGACACTCCAGAACCGACCGGCAACGGAACTATGTTGGATAACACTTTTGCGATGCATGGGTCTGCTTCGAGCAGTTTCCACCTGTCTCGCAACTATCCGATCATTTCTGCGGGTGGAGGTAATCTCGGTTTCAGGAATGGTCGCTATCTGAAGTTCGGCGAGGGGAATGAAGACAATCAGGCGGGTGCTGGAATTGTCAGCGATGTCGGATGGAGAGGAAAGATAGAAGCAGAGGAGAAACCCTTGGCCCTGCTTTTTGTCACCGTCTTGCAAAGACTCGGTGTCGAGACCGAATCGTTCGCTGGAGTCACAGGCATCCTGGATCGGGTGTGAGTTTTTGAGCAACGGGCTCCGTATATTTGTTTCGGACGACTCTGTTCGGGCAACGACGTTTGCTGAATGACTTACGCACCCGTTTTTACCATCAACTCGCTGTCTGAGCCATTGGCGATCGCCGTTGATGTTTTGTTAGGTTTCGCCTGCTTTGGCTCTTGACTGATTTGCTGTCGGATTGGAAATTCGAGCGCCCGACCGCGCGTTGTGATTCTGCTGGGTCAATCAAGGTATGATGAGAACTGTGCGCGGTCAGCGCTCGGATGGATTTGAGGCGGAAGGGGTGGGATTGAGGTTGTCTTGCATGTTCTGTGGACGAGACTGCGTTCTCAAGTCACAGTCCGGGCTCAAAACCTGTCGAGCACACGGCGATGGTTTCCAATCAAGTCAGATGAAGACGAATCGGACAGAACGTTGGCTAGCAGGATCTACTTACATTCGGCGTTCTGTCGACGCTTTGGCGTCCATTGGGGTCTTGCGTGCAAGCATCGCCGTAGAGGTTCTGCGAATCGGCTTGTAATCGTTTGCGCGATGGTGATGTGCGGTGTACTTCTGTTTGCAGCGATTCCTTTCGATTCGGTTTTTGTCCGTGCGGATGAACAGGGCGATGAGGCTAAACGCGAGCGAGAGTTGCTTGCGGATGCTGGGTTTAAACCGACTGCGGAAGGATCGATTCTTTTTCTCGATCGCTTGCGCTCCAATGATCTAACAAGGCAAAAAGTTGCACAGCTAATCTCACGACTGGGGCATAGCAGTTTCTTCACTCGGCAGCGGGCAACACGTTCGCTTGAGAGTCTTGGGCTGCATGCCGAGTCGCAATTACTGCGGGCGTCGAAGAGCGATGACCTTGAGATTGCATTCCAGACACAGCGGTTGCTGAAGACGATTCGATCCGGTAGAGATCCCGAACTTCATGACGCAAGGATCGTTGCAGCACTCGGCATTCTTTCCCGGCAGCGACACCGCGATACAGTGACGACGATCGTAGACACAATCCCAGTGTTGAGTAATACGAAGCAGCTCAAGCAGGCGTCGCTCGCCGTCTGGTTTGCAGCCCGAAGCAGCGATCTTGAAAAGATTCGGGCGGCATTGGGCAGCGAATATCCCGCGGTCCGTGTTGCCGCGATCCCTGCATTAGAATTGATCGCTGGGGAACGCTCTGTGAAGGAGATCGAGCCTTTGTTGTCAGACCGCTCTGACGCGATTCGCCTCGCCGCTGCACGTGCGCTGCTCGATCGCATGCCTGGACGATGCATGTCCGTTTTGATAGATCTGCTCGACGCAGACGACCGGATGGTCAAACTACAGGCAGCGTGGTTGATAAGTCGTGCGTTTGGAGAGCCAGAGGGTGAAATTCCTGAATTGCATTTCAAAGAACAAACCGATATCTGGAGACAGCGTGTCTTGACCCTCGATGTTTCTGTATTGAACTTTCCAATGGGTGCCAGGCGGTTGGAACTCAAGGAATACGGAATCGTTTTTCGTGAGGATTTCAGGCATGCGATTGCCAATATTCAAAAACTGTATGGCCAACTGCGGTACGAATCGACAGTGCCAGGGGCCCGTGGATCGGTCAAACAGGGAGTTGCTCGACTGCACGGGGATCACAATGAGGGTGATCAAAGATTGTTTATCACGGCCCCGCAGATTGTTGGGAAAGATAGTTTCACCAAATCATTCTATGTGGAAGCGCAATTGGGCGGGGAGGCAAAGGGGACGGGTGCCTATCACGTCGGGATCTCAATCGGCAATCTGCGTGTCTTATTTCACCCGGGCTACATGCATGGAGGTTTTCGAATCGAAAGAGTCGATAATAACCGCTATCTGGTCACAAACCAATCGATGCCGTTTACTCCCAGTGCCGATGTTTTTCACAAAATGAGAGTGATCGTTGAACCTCAACCAGATAACCGCGTGCTGCTCAAAGCAATCATCACGAATGGCCAAAATCCAAGTGAGAAGTACCTGAATACATTCATGGCCGAAGCGGCAGACATTGGCCCGCTAACGCGTGTGGGGATTGAACGCAGTGGACGTGCTGGCGGAGACGCTTTGTTCAGGTCTCTGACCATCGATGCAACCGGAATCGACGAATCTCGCTAAGAGCAAACAGTGCCGCATTTTATCGGATTGTAAAGACCATCGGACGAGGTTGAATGAGTGCTGTTTTCAAAGCAGTACCGTTGGGATTTTCCAGCCGGATTTCTGATTCAAAAAGAAACGCGGGTACCCGTGTTCTAAGTTCGTCGTAGTTGTCTGGACCAGAGTGCATCATTGAAGTACTGAGTTGCGTTTTCCCTGAAATGCCTCACTTTGCGGTTGTCCGTTCAATCGTTTTACTTAAACACGGCAGTAAGGCTGGCTCGGATTCCAAAATATCGGCAGTTCTGCGAAAGGGCGCAGCAACACGAATGTTCCAGTCAAAGCTTTCGGTGTCATGAGTACTATGAACGACGAATCATGATGAATACAGTGTGTCGTGGTAAAGTACTGGTAATGCTGCCGATTCAAGTCATTCTGAATGAGGGTAAGATCTTTGCCTGATTGACCAGAATGCGGGCAGGGTGGCGGACCTGCTTTTCTCGCAGGTTTCGTCAACCAAGAAAGGGCCAACTCTGCGAGTGTCCCTAAGTTCGGTTTTATGTACATGCGTGAATCTCGAGAAGCTTCCATCGATCAATGTACAACACCATGTGAAATGAGTGCATTGGTTGGACGACGTCTCTACAATCTCTTTTCGGAGATCGGTGAGTCAAACGATCTTTCCAAGGTCCGTCTGAAGAAGGTTGTAGAGTTTGATGCTTTGCTCGAACTGCATATTCTGGATACAAGTGCGGTGGTTCAACTTTCTAACTCTTTCTTTGATCCCGATACCTATCGACCTGACTTGTTGGGAATCGGTAAAATGCTAAAAACTGCAGAAAAAAAATGAGCAACTACATCAGGAATGCACTGATCCAACGATTGATCACCACCTTGCTGTTCACCACTCTCTTGTTGAGCACATCAACTGATGGAGCGGATCGGCCCAACGTGGTCGTCATCATGGCCGACGACATGGGGTACTCGGACCTAGGTTGCTACGGTAGTGAAATTGAAACGCCAAATATTGATGCTCTGGCTGCGAAGGGTTTGCGTTTTTCACAGTTTTACAACACTGCCAAATGCCATTCATCCCGTGTGTCGTTGTTGACTGGCCAATATTGCATCCCCGCCGGGGGTCCATCAATGAAGCATGCCGTCACGTCCGCAGAACTGCTGCGGAATGGTGGATACTTTACTGCTATGACAGGCAAGTGGCATCTTCAAGAGCAGCCCACGGATTTTGGGTTCGATCGTTACTTCGGCCACCTCAGTGGAGCGTGCAATTTTTTCCTGGGTGACAATACTTTCCGTCTCAACGGTGAACCATGGGACGTTCCTGACAGCGGTTTTTATACAACGGTGGCTGATGTTGACTATGCGTTGAAGTTCTTGGGAGAGGCGCGTCAAACGGAAAAGCCTTGGTACCTGTATGTCGCATTCAATGCCCCTCATGCACCGTTGCATGCTCTGCCCGAGGATTATGCCAAGTACAAAGGACGGTATGATTCCGGATGGGATCGCATTCGCGCCAAGCGGGTAGAGCGTCTGAAAAAACTCGGCGTTCTGCCACAGTCGTTAATGCCTAGTCCGCGACCCGAGCACATTCCGGCATGGGACGAACTGGAACCGTGGCGAAAAGGCTACGAAGCCAACCGGATGGTTACGCTGGCTGCCATGATTGACCGCGTTGATCAGGAGGTTGGACGATTGGTTGATGACCTTAAGAAGCACAAAGAATTTGACAATACGCTGATTCTGTTTGTTTCCGATAACGGGGCCTGTCCCTACGATCGTCGAACGCCTCTGCTGAATGTTGAGCCCACCAATGGTGACATCTCGTTGGCGGATTCCACGGGTTGGTCATGGACGCGCAATACCCCGTTCCGGTACTACAAACAAAACCAGTTTGAGGGCGGGATCTCTACCCCGGCGATCTTCCACTGGCCACAGGGAATCAAAACAAAACCCGGGGCAATCACCGAACAACCGGCGCACTTGATCGATATCTTTCCGACACTCGCGGACATCTGCCAGACGAAACCTCCTGCTCAATGGCCACAACGCGATTTGCGTCCTGTGTCTGGCATTTCTCTTTCACCGGCGTTCCGAGGTGAAACGCTGGAGCGCGGGCAACCGATACACCTGCTGTTCTCGGACGATCGAGGTTTACGCGATGGGGACTGGAAGGCGGTAAGCTTTCGTGGGGAAGCGTGGGAACTATACAACGTTGCAGAAGATCGTACCGAACTGATTGATTTGGCGCAGCGAGAACCAGACCGGCTCAGCGCGATGGTCGATCAATGGACTGTTATGACTCGTGATGTGCTGCATGCTCCACGCGGATCCTATGCTCCCGCTACTCCCGCTAAACCGGAACACCACCATCCGGAATGGACCAAATTTGATGCTTTGACACCGAGTGAAGTAGTCGCGGGGCCAGCCTGGAAACGAAAGGGGATCGGTATTCGATCCCGTAAAAATACGACACTCAAAATCGCAGGCGGTGAATTACAACTCGTCTTTTCGGGGGATGATCCCGGGATCGCGATGGATCTGCGTAAGAATAGGTTGCCGCCGGGACCCTATCTTTTGAGATTTCGTTTGATGGGAGGAAGTAGCGACGGTGGAGAGATCTTCTTCACCACTGATGCGAAGACGATTCTTCCGCGAGGAACTCGTGTTACCTTTGGTGTAAAGGCTGATGGCAATTGGCAGGATGTTGAGATCGACTTGCCAACCTCGAAGTCCATTCAACAGTTGCGACTGGATGTTTGCGGTGGGACTGGCAACGCGTTGATTCGGAATTTAAGTCTGATTGACACTGATGGAAAAGTGCTGCAGGAATGGCCGAGCAGTAAATAGAAAGGCGTTTCCTGGTCTGCGAACCAGCGTTGGCCATCCAGAATAGCTGTTTTTTATGATGCGGATGAGCCGTCTGTCGACCCCGCGTCGAACAGCACGGGGACGTCTGACGAGAAGTCTATGTCGATGCTGGGCGGGAGGGCTGAAAGCAACTTGCAGGCCAAGAAGCTCCGCGTTCGGGGTTTGTTTGGGTAAGAAGGATTTGGCGGGGCAGCCGGAATCAGCGACGTTTTCGTGGTTCAGGCTGGATCGCAGCCCGTCAATCACAAATTTTAGCAGGCAAAAGCAAAAAACGTCGGCCGGCAAGTCTGTTCTTGGGCCCTAGAAGCTTGATAGGCTTACGCAACGCTGGGCGGTAGTGGGAAAAATGACGCGGTCATCGGTTTGACGCGTGATGAAAGTTTGTAAATGACTTCTCGCAGAATCCCGGTCTGATAGGATTAGTCTTACCAATCCACTTCAAGGAGAGATAATCATGCGGTCCGTTTCTTGTTTACTTTCGTGCTTTTTGTTGGCATCGGTTGGCATCGGTGATGACGTCACGAGCATTAAGGATCAGTCAACGCACGAGCAATCGGGTCTGATTCAATTTGCTCAGGGAACGACACCCTTGAAAATGAACGCTTTCTGCTTGAACAACAAAGGGCAGATCATTGCCGTTTGTGGCAACGGGCCAGGGGAAGTACGCGTAGTGAACGACGAAGGAACTGTTTTGCACGCATGGAAAGTGTCGGTCAAACCTGAATCCGTAGGTGTTGCTGATGACGATTCGATCTTGGTTGGGGGCGAAGGAAAATTGTTCCGATTTGCGGCTGATGGAAAGCTGTTGACTGAGATTGACTCACCTCACGCTGCTAGGTTGCGGGATAGTCGAGAAGCTCTGCGGGAGGAAGCGATCGCGAATCTGAAACGTACCATGACGTCTAGTGACCCATTGGGCGCTGCGAAAAGTCGCGTCAGTTCGTATGAGACAATGCTGACGCAACTTAAGGAACGAAAACAGAAATCGCAATTGAACGAGTCGGAAGAACGTTTGATTTTGATGCTACCGGACCTGCTGGAACGTTATCAAAAGCAGGTAGATGATCTTAACGCCGCAGCAGGAAATCTGACCGCAGAAGATATCGCAGCAGCCGACGCCAAACGGAAAAGTGGGCCCTCGGAAACCCAAATCAAGTCACAGGTTGAAAGTATGATCCGAACCAAGATGCGGGTGTCTTCGATCAGTTCCAGCGGTGAACATGTGTTTGTCACCACTCGCGGCATCGCCGGTTATGGGTTCGACGTTTGGAAAATGAACCTGCAGTTTGCCGACGCAGACGTCATTGTGACGGGGTTAAGCGGTTGCTGTGGGCAGATGGATGTCCAGTGTTGCAAGGACGGTCTGTTTGTCGCTGAAAATTCGCGTGACCGCGTCGTTCACTATGACATTGAGGGAAAGGAAATCAACAAGTGGGGTAAATCTGACCGCACTGGAATCAATGGTTTCACCAGTTGCTGTAATCCAATGAATGTCTGTTTTGATAACGATGGTTTTATTTACACTGCAGAGTCGGGTTCGGGGCGAATCAAACGCTTCGACGCGAGTGGCAAGTTGCTAGCTTACGTCGGAGACGTCGATCTGGTCCCGGGGTGTAAGAATGTTTCCATTGCAGTCTCGCCGGTGAACGACAAAATTTACATGCTCGATTTGACGCGAAATCACATCAAGGTAATGGAACCCAAGTCCAAGCAGACAGGCACTGGTGAGAAGGAACAGCAAAAGCAGGAGGCTAAGGCCAAGACGCGACCGATCCGTGGGGACATCACCGTTCGAAGTTTAGATAAGGACACCAACTGATGCCAAAAGTCTATGCATTGAATTTTCGTTTAGCCATTTTTATCGTCGCGGCATCCTTTTTGGTTTTGCAGACGTCCCAGCGTTGTTTGGCGGAAGAACCTAATGATCCGCTAACGCTGATCGTGATGGACCCGTTGGCCGCCCCGTTGTCGTGCCCCTGTGTCGAAGGCTATGCCCAACGTGACTATGCCGTTTTCGGTAAACACCTTGAGACGGCGTTGGGGCGCAAAGTGAAGGTGATTTTTGGGGAGTCGCTTCCCACTGCCCTCGAAAAGGCAAACGGAAAAGCCGACATAGTGATTGGTAAACAATCCGTTGTTCGTGCCGATGCGAAGCTGGCAAAACGCCGGATGACAGCGATTAGCCAGTTGACTGATCTGAAAGGCGATACACAACAGTATGGCATGATCGTGGTTAATAAAGAGGATCCCGCCAAGGTCGTCGCCGACCTGGCTGGTTACACGATCATTTTTGGACCAGCTGAAGCGGACGAGAAGCACAGTGCGGCCATCGAATTGCTGGAAGCAGCCAGTGTGCGGATCCCCGTTGACCGTCAGAAGTTCGATAATGCGTGTAGTGATGGTGCTTGTAAGGTCATCGATTTGGGGCCTAAGTCGAAAACTGCTGCTGTGATTTCCAGCTATGCCCAGCCCCTTCTGGAGGGTTGTGGAACCATCAAGAAAGGCGATTTGCGGGTGGTTGGTAAGACCGCGCCCGTTCCCTTCGTTACGGTGTTTGTTGCTGATGCATTGGACGCACCGACGCGTGCAAAGCTGGCGACAGCATTGATCGACGCCGCTGTCCACCCCGCCTTGTTGGATGCGCTTGAATCGCTTGCCGGATTCATCCCAATGCAAACCAAGTCGGCCGTGGCAAAAAAAAAGTAGTCCGTTCTAATCCGAACTGGCCGGGCTGGCTTGGGCCACGTCGCGACGGCCATGTCGAATGGTTACCAAGTGAGTTGTCCGAGGTTCCGACTGTCCTGTGGGAAGTCCCTCTGACACATGCTGGTTTGGGAGGCATTGCCGCCGACGACCGGTATGTGATTTTTGGGGACCGTGATAACGATGATTTTCATGATGTGTTTCGCTGTCTGAATGCAGATACTGGCGATACCGTGTGGGAGGTGGAACGGCTTGCGGTTGCCGCCCTCGATTATGGGAACTCCCCTCGCGCGACACCGCTTCTATCCGGCGAAAATGTTTTCTGCCAGGGAGCGCATGGTCATTTGCTGTGCATTCGGATTGCCGATGGTCATGTTGTGTGGGAAATGAATTTTCGTGATGAGTTTCCGCTTCAGGATGAGCTTCCGTGGGGTTACTGTGGGTCGCCATTGCTGGTCGATGGAAAGCTGATTGTTGCGCCTGGCGCTCCTGATGCGTCCGTGGTTGCTTTGGATGCGGAGAACGGTGAAGTTGTTTGGAAGTCACCGGGACTACCGCCATCGCATGGTTCCCTGATGGAGGCCACACTCGGCGGTGTTCGGCAGATTGTCGGCCATGATAAGACCACCCTCGGCGGATGGGATCTTGAGACGGGGCAGCGGCTTTGGACAGTTGAACCTGAGGCGGACGGGGACTTCAATGTTCCAACTCCATTGGTTCTGTCATCTGCGGCGGGAAACGCTGTGCTTTTGGTTGCGACCGAAAATAATGGCGTTCGAGCCTTTCAGTTCGACAAGGCAGAACCAGCCAAGGCGACGGTTGCTGCCGTGTCGCGAAAGTTACGTACCGATATGAGTACGCCGATTGTTGTGGGGGATCGACTGTACTGCGTCAAGGATTTTTTGTTCTGCCTCAATGCATCCGATTTGACAGAATCATGGCGTCTACGTGACCGTGCGATCGGTGATTATGCCGCGATATTTGCAACCAAGGAACGGCTCCTGGTGGTTGGCAAGGGCGAACTTCTGTTGCTTGGGACCGATGGTAGAAAACGTATCTTGTCACGGCAACGAGTGTTCGCTGAGAACCAGATCCTCTATTCGCATCCGGCGATGGTGGGTCAAAGGCTGTATGTCAGGGGCGAGCATCGACTCCGCTGCTTGGTCTTTCCCGAGTCATGAACTGACATTCACCGCAGAGCCGCCTTCGTTCGTACTAAGCCGACGAGGTTTGAATGCGGATTTTATCCCGGCATCTTCTGTGAGAATTCGCCCATGGGAGGTGGATTAACGGACCCAAACGCGGGTCTCGGTGGCTGGCGGTGTTCCTGATCAGCCGGGTTTTTTGAACGCTTGCTTTCCTGCGCCTAAACAACGGGAAACAACCGGTTGCAGACTCAGTTTCGGGGAAACACAGGTTTCCAGCAGATTTCCTGTCACTTGAGACGTGACTGGGGCCACTACATGTTAGAGACTGGAAATAACTCAACATGAACGGGCGGAGCCATGAACCTAACAAGTCCGATAGAGATGTGCAGCCAAAGCACGACCGAGACATGGAAACGAGTGCTGGCTGGTGATGTGGAGGCCTATGAGGCCGTTGTCGCATCCCACCAATCAGCCGTGTCAGCTGTGGCTTAGGGGATCGTGGGTGACTTCCCGATCAGCAAGGATATCGCTCAATAGACATTTTGGATGGCATGGCGAAAACGCGACACGCTTCGCGATTCCTTACGGTTGAAAGGCTGGCTATGTGGGATTGCTCGCAACCTTGCGCGGAACTGGCAAAAAAGCAACAAGTGGCCGGTTACGTTGGTGAACCAATGCGGCGAACAAGTGGTAGAGGGGGCATCCAGTGAAGACCCAGTTGTGTAATCGATGGCAAAAGTAGAGCGGGCACTTGTTTGGAGTGCTCTAGAGGAGCTTTCTGAAAGCTATCGTGAAGTGTTGACGTTGTATTATCGGGAAGGCAAGTCGATTGCCGAGGTCTCCGCCGCTCTGGAGACCAATGTTGATGCCGCACGACAGCGACTCAATCGCGGTCGCATCATGCTGAAAGGCCATGTAGCGCAGCTGGTTGAAGGGGTTTTGGTTAACAGTGCTCCGGACAAGTCGTTCAGGGTCAAAGTCGTTGCCGGATTGGTCAGTGCAGGAGCAGTGACCAACTCTGGAGCGGCTACCGCATCTGGCGTCGCTGCCGCGCAGACCAGCGGCGTTAGCGGCGTTGCCACGGCGACCGTTAGCAAGATTGTGGCGGGCACATCCATGGGAATGATGGGAGGTTTGGCGGGAACCGTCGGCGGATTGGGAGACGCGTTTCTTGGGATTTGGTTGCCAGCCCAGTTCGCTCCTACAGAAACCGAACGTCAACTGGTGATGCGCCGAGGCCGTGTCATGATGGGTTTCTGTCTGGCTTAGACGGCGGCGTTTTTGGCGATCACCTGCGGGTTCGTCATGACACTCTTCAGTCCACTGATTTCCGTTGCGTTATGCTTGGGAATCACAGTGCCGTTCATGGTAACGGTCATTGTCTTCTCCTTGCGTTTGCGGTCACAATGTGACGAATTGCGAGGGAGGGTTCGACCGCACGAGGATCCGAATCAGACGTGGATGTCCAAGACGTCTGTTGGCAGTCCATATTCCGCGAGGAAATACCGGGGCAGGCGATGGACAAGTAAAGTGTGACTGTTTGGTTTTCCGATGCTTGACATTCAATTTGCTGACATCGAGACTTGCCTGCCCAAAAACGGAAAGAAAGTTCGAAGGCACGCCAAAGGCAGGATTGCTGTCGGCGATACCGCAACAGGGGTGATTGCCATTGGTTTCGTAGCCCGGTGGATCGTCGCGGTGGGATCGTCGCGGTGGGATCGTCGCGGTGGGATCGTCGCGGTGGGATCGCTGTCGATTGGATTGTTCAGCATCGGCGGCGTGGCCTTGTGCCTGATGTCGTTGGGTGGATTGGCCGCCGGGGCGTTTTCGGTTGGGGGAGGCGCCTTTGCACACGACCTTGCTTTTGGTGGGTTTGCGGTTGCAGAAGAGTCAAATACGCCGGTGGCAAAACGCGTCGCTGAAGCTGAAACGATGCTGGCGGAGTTGATGTGGCTGAGTAAGCATCAGTGGATTCTATTCTTCATCACCGCTGGTGCGATTGTGCTGCAAATCATCGTTACACGGCGACTTTACACCGTCGTGCTAGAATGAATCCGGCTCTCCACAGCAAAGCAGACGCCATGCAAACGCGATGAGGACGCGGTAACCTCAGCATTACCCAACAGAAGAATCTCGTGAGCTTCTGCCTCTCCTGACCAAGAACCACGACAGGACGCAAACGGTGGACATGATCAGGATGCCTAAGGCAGTGATGATGAGCGCCGATCGTGAACTGGGATGATTAACGGATTTGAGGGGAAAAGTACTGGTGTCTTCAACTTCGGGGTCTTGATAGTACTTTTCTGCAAATGCCTTGTCGACGTTCTGGCCGCCGGCGATCCACTGTAACTCGTCGTTGACAACCCCACTGTACCATTCACTTGCCTGCTCTAACTCGGTGGCAAACGTCGTCTCTAGCTTCTGAATGACTTGACCATTTTCGGTTTCGTCTCCGATGACTTGATTGAAAAGAGAATCCTTGGCCAACGTGCGGTAAGCATCTTTTGTAGCTTGGTCATCAGATTCATAGCAGGCTTTCAGGTAGGCACGGGCTGCCAGTTGTTTGCCATCACTCGTGAAATCATCACTCAGCAGTAGATCACCGAGTGCCTCCAGTAAAACCGGCGAGTCGTGGTTGCCGAATCGCATCATTCCCAAAACGCCCTTGATTGCATTTGTAAAAAGAGTTTTTCTCTCGGCAGGTGAATCGCCGATTCCCTCGGTTTCAAGCAGGTACGCAGCAAAGCCGGTAGGCGTCATTTCGGACCTTGGCTGCAGTGACATGGGAAGGCTGGTCGTGCCATCGGTTCGTTTGGAAAGCAAGTACTCCACTAAGCGTTGTTGATAAACTTCACGTCCAAAATGAGCGTCCGGATTGATGGAAATTGCTTTCCGCAATTCCGTCAACCCTTGATCGAATTGTCCGTCATGGATGTAAAAGGTTCCGAGGTTGGCATGTGTCGGATACAAACCGGGATACAAGTTCTGCTTTTCTAAGGTAAGGCTGATCGCATTTTCATGATTGCCTACTTTTTCGTAAGCCACTGCCAGGTCATCGTAGAGTTCCGAAGACGGGTTTTCTTTGATCCGTGCCTCACGATCCTTGATTCGCCACTCGTAATACTGGGGAGAGTGCCGGAGGAATTTTCCGGTAATCATTTCCAGCGTTTGTGGAAATCGGCGACGTTCCATGCTGATCGTATCGTTGTCCCACAGGCAGGCAAACACTGGGCAGTAAACTGCATGCCAGATGACGAGGGCGCAGCAGATCGGGGACCATTTGCTCATGGGAAGAGTTTCGGATTAATGGAGAACAAAACAACGTAAGACGGAACGATTCAAGATGTCACTTCACAGGGCGTCTTTTGCTAACAATAAGTATACCGGCGCTGATTGTTGCGAGTAGTTAATGATTTTGAAAAATATCGATGTGCAGCTAGTGAATTCGGGCAAAACAAAGCTGGAAAGTTGCATGGGCAGGCAGGCGTTTTCTACCCGCAACTTGCCTCACTGTCCTGTCCATGTCGACTCGAAACCCGGAAATAGGCCGTAGTCGTCCCATCATGCTGGAACTCGCATGCCGAGCTTATTGCATCTATAGTTGTCAACTCCATCCATTCGTTTTCGTAAAGGAAATTGGATCATGCAAAACATCAGTATCCCTCTTGTCTTAACAGTTGTTTTTGTTTTGCCTTCTGTCACCCACGCGTACCAGCCAAAGCGAATTCAGCTAACTGACAAAGATGAGACGGGTCAACAGGCGTTCATGGACATCCACGTTCCGGTACAGCCTAATGGGACTGTCGTTCTGATTTGTCCTGGCGGTGGCTACGGTGGGCTGGCTTGGAATGCGGAAGGAGATGGAATTGCCGTCTGGCTTCGAAGCCATGGAATTACAGGCGTGGCGTTAAACTACCGGTTACCTAAAGGCCGGAATAGCGTTCCCTTGAGCGACGCACAAAAGGCGATCACGGAACTGCGTCGATTGGCTGTTGAAATGAAGTTTGAAAAGATCGGAGTGATGGGGTTTTCAGCCGGGGGACATTTGGCATCGACTTTGGCCACGCATGGGAAAACCAAACGCGTACAGCCCGATTTCGCTGTGCTGATTTACCCCGTTATCACGATGGGCGATCACACGCATCTGGGATCACGCAATAACCTACTTGGGCCCGATCCGTCTGGCGAATTGATACAGCGTTTTTCAAATCAGTTGCAGGTTGACAAACAGACCTGTCCCACCTTCCTTGCGCACGCTATTGACGATAAACCTGTGCCTCCGATCAATAGCCGACTTTTTCATGATGCATGCAAGAAGCAGGGTGTCCCGTCCGTTTATCTTGAATTGCCGGATGGTGGACACGGATTGAACGGCTACAAAGGCGCCAGTTGGGACAAGTGGCAAAGCGAGTCGCTTAAATGGATTTCCCAGCTTCGCTAACCCTCTTCCCCGATATCGAGGCAATTTTTCAAGCGGTTCCGTTTTTTGCAGAACAACCAATGCGATCTTTGGAATTGCACGCAAAAAGTGGACAGTGGGTACACAATCTGGCAAAGGTGTTTGGATGGACGTGGTGCCACAGTGAAACAGTACCAGAGCGCCGTCCAGGCTGATCGCTAGGTACTATCCAATTTGAATGAAATGTGAACAAGAATTTGACAACTATTGCCGGCTTCGGAAGCAACTACACCCCACGCCATGCTCCATTAGATTTGACTGCAACGTCATGCCGCTTTCCTGTCCTTGCCAGTAGAAGGGTGGTCTCGGAGCACGGCTGCCAAATCGATTCATGCGGTTTGCCTCATATGTCTCGCCGTTGGCGATCACATACTGGATTTTCTCAGTGTCGCGTATCTGCTTCGTTGGATCTGCTCCCTTTTGGTAGATGATCAGATCGGCGAGTTTGCCCGGTGCGATCGATCCAAGATCCCCGTCTAGTCCAAGGTACTTGGCACCATTGATTGTGCCGCAAGTCAATGCCTGCATTGGCGTCATCCCGCCCTGAACGAAACTCCATAGTTCCCAGTGGGTACAGATGCCGCTGAGTTGTCCGTGCCCGCCGGCTTGCACCAAGCCCCCCTGTTCGACAACCTGTTTGGCAATTTCAGCCACGCGCATGTGGTTGTAATCCTCGTCAGGAGACTTCTGCCGGCGTCTTGATCTTGGATTCAGAATGTGAGGCGGGATAAATGTTTGTAGACGTGGGTGAAGCCATAGATCATCAACTTGGTACCAGTATTGCTCTCCTGACAGGCCTCCGTAGGCGACACTCAGGGTTGGTGTGTATCCAACGAGCGTTCCACGCCATAAATCCATCACGTCGTCATAGGCGGTTTGCACCGGTAGGGTATGTTCGATTCCGGTATGTCCATCCACGATCATCGTCATGTTGTGCATGAAAGTGGAACCTCCTTCAGGGACCACTATCATTCGCAGCTCCCGCGCGGCTTGCAGTACTTGTTGCCGCTGGTCCCGCCGCGGCTGATTGTAACTCTTGACTGAAAATGCCCCGACAGACTTCATTCGGCGGAGATGAAACTTTGCGTCTTCAAGGCTTTCGATATTTGCCTTGCTGGCACTCGTCGCGCCATAAAGGATGGTACCCGTCGAGAAAGTTCGTGGGGACGTAATCACGCCAGCCTTTGCCATTTCACTCGCGGCAAAGATACTGTGGGTATTGTTGCTAGGATCATGGATGGTAGTCACGCCAAACGCCAAACGTGCGTAGTCAACCCAGTTTTGCTGTGGTGTGATGCCTCCTGAGGCTTGTGCGCCATGCGCGTGCGTGTCAACAAAACCTGGGCTCACAGTTCGTCCGCTGGCGTTGATTTGGTAGGCATCTTCCGGCACCGCGACTTCATCAGATTTTCCAACGGCGGTGATGCGGTTGCCTTGAATCAGGATCGTTCCCCGTTCGATCACACCGTCGTCGCTCATGGTGATAATACGGGCATTCGTGACAGCGACACTCCCCTGTGGTTTTGCGTGCTTGGCCTGAAAACCAATGGCGACTTTGCTGGCATTCGGCTCTTCCGTATTGATCTCGCAAGTGTACAGGTCTGGACCCAAACTCCAGTGCACCTTGTTGCTGTCGCCCGAGAAGTGAACGAAGTCGCCCGCTTCGGTACTGACACGTTTGATTGGCAGACCCTTTGCGTCGGGTCCCACTGTGATGGCGGATCCTGACTGCACGAACGGTGCAACGTGGACGTGGAAACGTTCAACGAAGGCGATTGACTTTTCATCTGCAGAGATATGGAAATCAGTTGCCCATGCACTCGTGTAATGAGTTCTCTCATCATTCCCCCGCAAATCCATCGAACAAAGTTTCAAGTTGTCGGCTTCTTTTCCTGATTCATTTCTCGTGAAAAAGATGCGTGTGTTTGACTTGCCGAACTGTGGATTGGTGCCGGTCTTAGAGATTTGTTTTGGCTTGCCGTCAGTTGCAGCAATGCTATACAGGCCAGTGGAACGAGACCAAAGCGGTGTGGTGATTCCACCACCACTTTGCTTTCGGTAGACGATCATCTTGCCGTTGGGTGAAAAAACAGGGTCGGCGTAATGTCCCGGTTGGTCTGTGACAACCCAGTTCTCGAGGACTTCTGGACTCGTTGAAGCGATTCGAACCGAACCGAGTGTTCGATCATTCCAGGTGGTGTAGACGATGTAACGACCATCACGAGAAAAACTGGGGCAGAACTCAAAATGGTCTTGCTGTTGAGTCAAACGCCTGGGTGTCCCGTCAGGCAGGTCTTTGACGTAGATGTATCCGAGCGCTTGATAGGCAACTTGATCTCCCGTAGCAGAAACCGTCACCCAGCGGAGCATCTTCACATCGAACTGGTCCGTTCCTACTGCGACAGGAAAACGCACAGGCGGCTTGATCGTGCGTTTGTCCTTGATGTGAAAGGGAATTACCCTGGCGGTACCATTGGCGACATTGATTCGACGGATTTTCCCTTTCGCCCACGTGATGATGGATTTTCCATTGGGTGTCCACGCGAATGCTGGGTACACACCATGTATGGCCCACGCCTCCTGCATGTCACGTTCAAGCAAATCGTAGATCAGTTCAACGCTTCCTGATTCGAGATTGAAAAGATGCAAGCCGGTCTTGGCTCCGACTCGACGGACAAACGCCAGCGTCTTGCCGTCCGGCGAAGGAGTGGGTCTGCAGGCACCGCCTGGTCCGCGAATCAGCGTTTCGATGTCTCCGGTAGCAAACTCCAAACGCTTAATGGCGTAGATTCCTTTGGTTGAATCCTTGTCGTATTCAAAAGTGTCCCCCGGGGTCACGTCCATCGAATAGTAAAGGTATTTTCCGTCGGGGGAAAACACAGGCTCGTTGACGTCCTTCTGGTCATTTGACCGCTTTGTCAGTTGCACACCTGCGGTTGCTTTTTTTGCGATAGCATCGCGATGGAACATCCACATCTCACCAGCGCCCAATGAACGCCTGCTGGTGAAGTGCTTGCGTGCAACGAGGTACTGGCCATCGGTGGACCATGCTGGACCGTTGAGCAAGCGATAAGCTTCGTTGGTGACTTGCGTCGGATTTCCACCTTCGTTCGGCACAGTCCAGATGTTGTCCCCTGCTTTTTTGTTTTCACCATTCCGGTCACTGGTAAAAGCAATCTGTGTCCCGTCAGGACTGAATCTCGGTTGCATGTCCCATGCAGCGCCGGACGTTAACTTCCGGGGGTGGCCGCGTTTCTTTTTGCCGTCCGCCCCGTTGATTGGCATCTCATACAAATCCCCGAGTAAATCAAACACAATGCGTTTGCCATCCGGACTGACGTCAACGGTAATCCACGTCCCCTCAGTCGTGTCAATCAGTTGCTGGCGGCTTGGTCCAGGTGTTGACTCGATATTCCACATCGGTGGATCTTCGTCTAAATCGCTTGTTTTCTCGTTGCCCTTTACGCTGCTCTCACCTTGCACCGTCTGGAAGAAACACGCGAAGCAACAGAACAGCAAGGTAGTGGCTGTGAATAGGAATCTTGCGGACACGTATTCGACTCCGAGGGACAAATTGGTGAGGGACTCGTGGATGGGCAAAAACCAGCTTAATCCAAATTTTCCATTAGCCAGAGTCTCGATAACCAAACACGATGCAATTGCGTCAGTCAGAGACCCGCGAAGACTGCCAAATCACGCCCAATATGCAGGAAAACAAGTCCGATTGAGGTTCCGGACGGCGGAATACACACGTCGGAAAAATGTGATTTAACAATACGAAACGTTGGTCAATGTCGGAGCAATAGGAATAGAAAGAGTAAGCAATGTTGCAGGCACACTCGCAGTTCCTACTTCCTGTTCGTTTATGTGCTGTCCCGCTTAGATGAATGCAGGATTCGCGTTGCACACTGAAATCGGGTTTGACGGTGACTGCTGTCGAAACTTTGCCAACGTTAGGTAGACACGCGTTAGGCGGCAATTCATGCGGTCTCACCGTCAGGGAAGCGTGCGTTGGCCATCAATCAAAACAAGCCGAGAGCAATGCTCTCGGCTTGTTGCGTTGATACTTCCTTGGGGGCGATGTCAGAATTGCCGTCGTTGGCTATTTCCTGCTCCAAGATGCCACATTTAACCTTGCGGACGGTCCAAATACGAAGAAAGAGAACCCTGATTTATCCGGAAGATCAATTACTTGTGGACCAATGACGACAGTTGGCTGACCTCTGCGAATCGCTGACTTGTTGCCGAGCGTGCCAGCAACGAAGCTACTGGCACGCTCGGGCAACTGTTATCGGTTCTGACTAGAAGCGAATTGTGAAACGTGAACTTCCGCCACCGATACTGATTCCACGACTCCGCGACCCAGACCAGTGCGACGAATGCCCGCTGTGGCTGCGATGGAATGAATTCAGGGGAGAGTAGTGCGAGGGGGCGTCAAAGTGATGCTCGGCAGCTCGAAGAGACCGGACGTCATCTTGCAGGTGATGAATGTCATCCTCAACCGAGTGCAACAAACGCCCAACATGTGACGTAGATCCATGGATGTGCCCGTGACCATGTGCGGCCGCTGCTTCGGTTTGCTCGAAGGTCGCTTCCATGTGATGGAATACTGAATCCAACTTCTTCAAATCAGCTTGCAGGTGTGCTAGCGAACCATGATGGTGGGCAACTTCGTGCATGTGTTTTGCCAATCGGCCAAGCTCACGGGTATCTGCAGACAGGTGGGTGTATTCCGGCGTGTGCCGGTAATGGACAATCTCTCTGCGAAGTTGTTGCGACTTTCGGTCGATCGACAATGCAAGCTGATCAATGTGGTGATAGGTATCAGCGGACGCCGATGCGGAAAGAGTGGTCAAAGCAAGAACGAGCGTTGTTAGGGTTTTGGTGAGGATTGTCATGTCAGTGCCTTCGTTATTGTGGAGCAGGGATCGTATGACAATGGAATATGCAGTCGCCGTGCCATCCATCCGCCTACTGACGACAAAACGCGCAAATCGCCGTGTTTTTAGAATGTTTGCGTGAAACATGGCGGAAGAGTAGCGCCAGCCGGAAGTTCGTGAGTGCAGTCACTATGACGACACGCTGGCGAGGGCCGTGCTCAAATAGATCTCAATCGAGAGGGAAATGGTCCCAGTTACTCAACAAGTGTTTCTACGCATTTGCAGATCAGATTGCGGGACACGCGATTGGTCGGGTTGTCAGTCCCAGGCAAACTTGACTTGGTTAAGAAATCGGTCAGCTGCGGTGATCCACAAGCAACGTACCGTTAGCCGAAACAATGCCTGATGACCCCTACGGGACTCGAAGAAGGTATGCATACGCAGGCAAAAACGTACTCAACAATTGAAAGTGACGCCAAAAGCGACGCCATCTATGCCGACCTCATTGAAATCCTGACTAGATGGCCAACCTTACCTGCTCCAGTGCGGGCAGAAGTGCTTACCTTGATCACAAGTCGTTAGTTAGTACTAATGCGTGCGATTCTCCAGTAGGGCGTTTAACGCCGACATCCGTAGTGAAAGCTAACTATGCGTTCTCTTTCTCCAAAGCCTTCAGTTGCTTGGCCATCTCAGGCTTCATGCCAGCATACTTCTGCCGCCAGCGGTAATAAGTCTGTTCGGTCACTTCAAGCAACGATTTCTAGCAACTTGCAGACCTCGGGCACCTTCTTGCCCTTACCGCGTTCTGTATCCGCTTTACGCAGCTTGGCAACGATCTGATCCACTGTGTGACGTTTCTGAGGCATTCTGAAAGTCCTTTCCGGGCAGTTCGCCCGATCAAGATTCTCTCACTCACTGTGGTGCAATTCTATGGGGTGAGGTCACCGGTCGTATCGGAATTTCACAGAAGGTTAGTGCTGCGATGTTGTTTGCTCCTTGGATGATCGCATCATCCTGTCTCCACGTCCCACCTCTGACGTAGGAGAGGGTCTTTGCCGTTGAAGGTTCGGCCAGCTTCAACGTGAGGATTCTGCCGGTGCCGGAAACGGAGATCAGTTCAGCGGAAAGGTCATCGAGATAAAAGCGTCCGAGGATTTCATCGTCCCATTTTACATCCTGATCAAAAACGAGTTTGATTGCATCTTTTCCGGTGCCGGCATACGAAACACTCTGAATATTCGGCGGCGTGACGGGTATTCTCGCTTCCACACCGTAGTTGAATTGATTGACCAGCGGAAATAACTGCCTTGCCATCGCCGCATAGCCTTCCGCCAGGAAGTGGCAACCGCCTCCTGGTCGAATCCCGAGAGTCGACATGATGCTCATGTTGGAGAACTGCCCGGGCAATTGTCTCTGCTGCTCACGCAGCCTGTCGTTTTCCACCGACCGACTGCCACATGCTCCCGGCCAGATCTGATGAATGTAGTAGTGTTTGATGTTCGGGTAGTCTTCCTTCCAGGCTGCCGTCATGCGAAGGAAGTAGTCCTGATAATTTACCCAGCCAAATGTGCCGGTCGCCCCTGACTCTCCTTGGTCGTTTTCTCCCTGGTGCCATAGCACGGCACGAACGCCGTGCGTCAGTCTTGCTTGCTGTAAACGCCACAGCAGTCGGCCGTAGATGGTGGCCACATCTGTCGGATCAGCTTCGTTGCGTTGGTGCTGGTCAACGCGTGTCCCCCCCTGGGCACCATTGATGATACAGATGGGGATTTTGTGTTTTTCGATGAGCAGCTTGCCCAGCTCGACACCCCAATAGCCAATCTGTAAATGATGGTGGTTCTCACCGCCGTTGAAAGACAATGCGTTGCCCCAGACCACATCTCGGGCTCTGTCTTTGTTCGTCGTGGGTGTACCAAAGCTGCGCAACCACGGACTTCTGAAGGGATGGACGACTCGTTGGTCTGTCCATGCTTCGGCATTGGATTGACCCTGAATGACAAAGACGTCACCGCAGACGAGGTCACTAGCCTTTTCGAGTAAGGTTTCTACTCCACCACGCGTGATGCCAAACTCGGTGCGATAGGCGGTCAGACCCGCCTGCAAATTTACGGCAAGGGAGTACTTGTTTTCGGAGCTGATCTGTTGCCGCTGCGTGTCGAGCAGTTGGTCAGCGGCATAGAGTTTCAGAAAAACGGAATCCGCTGGTTCTTTGAGCGTACCTTTGTAGTGAAGGGTTCCTTGACCACGATCGTCGCGAGCATAGAACTGGTGGTCCACTGGCTTTTCGTCGCCGTCAGCGGTGCGAACAACCCATGGATCATGATTCGGTTCGGTAACGATGATGCTGGCAGAATGTGAAATCGCGTCACCGCCATTGTCGAGGGCGAGTTCGACGCTCAGGGTGCCGCTATTCTGGGCTCGCTTCAAGACCAGCTTGCCTGCGTCTGTTTCGCTGACCGTGGCCATTCCCGAAATTTTCCATGAGTATTTCAGGTCGCCAACACCCTCAGATTTCATCTCTGTAAGGTTGACGATTGAGGGCGAGATCTCCAGTTCATCCCTTCCATTCCACGTCTGGGGAACGTCGAGCGTGTAAACAGGATTGGGGATGCGTTCTTGGATGGTAATTGGGATGGTGTGCGTCTTCACACCAGATTCCAACGTCGCTTTGAACAGCAATTTGACCGTTTTGCTTTCGGCAACCCGTCCTGAGTTGAACTCATAGTTGAAGCGGTCGACGGCGAGGATTTCCTCCTTGTCTCCATCCTGCAAAACCCAGTAGACCTTTCTGGCTCCTCCCGCTTTTGCTGACAGGGCGATTGAGGCCCCCTCCTTCATCACCAAGTTTGACTCCGAAACCGAGAAGACATTCCCATCCTGAACTAGTGGACCAACCAGCGAATGCAAAGGCTTTTGGTTCTCGACACAGAGTTTCAGCCAGTTGGACGAGCGGGCTACGGACTCGAAGCGTACCTCGTCCATGGCTCCATTGAATGGTCCACGTCCGTTCCCATGATCACCGAGATCGACTGGCGTTGATGCGGGGGTGCTCAAGGTGCCGAGTTTGCTAACCACCTTGCTGTTGTTATCAATTGTTCTGTTGAGAACGCCATCAACGTAAAAGCGAACCATGTTCTCCGACACGCTCAGCGCGATATGCCGCCATTGGTTACGTGGCAGGGTACTGGCGCATCTGGGGTCAAAGCCGTAGAGATGAAAACGCGGCTGCCCTCTGCCCGTGATCGTGAAATACGACAAGCCCATGTTCGGCTTCTGTCCGCGTTCCGGTTCACCCCAGCCACCAATCGACGCCTGAGCCCAGTTGTGGCTTTCGAAGTTTTTGGGATTTACCCATGCAGACATCGTCCGGTCGGCGTTACCCGAAGGCATGCAGGTCACCCGTCGATCCCGTTGGGATCCGGGTGGGCGGACGACAAGAAATTTGTTAATGCCAAACTCCTGGGCGTCACCGATGATGCCGCTGGTATTGGTGGTTGGCTTGTCGGGTCTGTTGAATCCGTCAAGATTGTTGGAAGTTGCGTCCTCCAGGTTATCTCCCAAGTGCCAGACACCGGCAAACCCTTGCGAGGTCTGGAATACCTGCTCGCCGTTGCTTTCGCTGGACGCCTTGTCGTTGCCCCAATGCATCTTGATCGCCTGCTGATCATTGCCCTTGATGGTCGGGACCCGAACCCAGACCGCGGCATTACCTGCCGACGCATCCCAGCGTTCAATCTGGTAGGCCAGTGGTTTGCCATTGGCGGAGAAACGAATATCCTCGCCCTGAGGCTTTGCCTGACTGAAATCGAAAAAGTCCTGGTTCAACCGAACCAGTAGCGGAAAGTCTTTCTCCAACGCGGATGCGGGTAAGTTCGCTCCATCGGGCGTTGTGACGATGTACAGTGAGCCTGCGTGTTTCCAGTCAACATACTGGGCCACCGTTTCACGCAGTCCCACGGTGAGCATCGCCATCAGGATCAAAAGAAATTTACAAGGCATGCCACTGTGCTATTAAGATGTACGTTGCTTTGTGCCGGAACTATTCCGGTTTTTACCGTCAAAGAAAGTTGGGCCGCCATGTCAGGCCCGGTTGAACCAACCGGGCGGAAAGGTGAGTAATACCACAAGCCACCACTTCATCAGGAAACCTGATCCTAGCTCGCCCTACGACATGTTAACTGTTCTACAAAGCCTTGGTGCTTTGCGTTAAACACGATGCCTGAATTAATCTGAGGTGAGCAAGGAGGTGAACACCGCTTTGTAATTAACGCACATTTCGACATCGGCCCTATCGGCATCGACCCCGGTTTGAGAGTCAGTTGCAATTTCATTGCGGCCCACTTAGTCAAGCAAGGTGTGGCCAACGATCGACTGACGGACCTGATTCGGATCAGCCGATCGCTGGACCAGGTCAAACGAATCTTTGCCGCGTCATCGAGGTATTGAAGAGCTAATGCCTTATCCGAGATAGCTTTCTGAACGCACGCATCAGGGAGAACCGGGTGCAGGCAGACAGAATGTGGCGAGTAAGGTTATACTTAGAACTCGTTGCAGAGAATGGAATGCGTCGAGATGACCTCGAAAACGCGACTCGTGAACTCGATGATTCTTCGAGCCGGTGATCCCGCCTTTAGTCATAGGTGGAGAACGATCCCTTTTTTTTGGCGTGGGCAGAAAATGATGAGTTCAGGACGTGTCTTGGCAGCGCTCGCCATTTGTTTGATGACACGTGTTTTGTTAGCTTTTGAGAAACCCAATGTCTTGATCATTGGCGATTCGATCTCGGTCAACTACACCCCGATAGTTCAGAAGATTCTGGCAGAGGAAGCGAATGTAAAACGTGTGCCGGGGAACTGTCGATTCTCGGCTTACGGAGCTGAGCATGTTGAAGACTGGGCCATGGATGAGAAGTGGGCTGTGATCCACTTTAACTTTGGGCTGTGGGATTGGTATGGCTGGCAGCAGGACAAGAAAGCGACTCCGGAGAACTATCGCAGGAACCTGCAGCGGATCGTCGGGCATCTGAAGGCAACGGGTGCCAAGTTGATCTTTGCCACCACCACGCCGCCTTGCCCCCGGGCCGAACACAGTTCCCGAGTATTGGTGACGCCGGGTCGTGCGAAAAAGTTTCGTGATGTGGCTTTGAACGTGATGAAGGCCAACGGGATCTCAGTCAACGATCTTCATGGGACAATGTTCCCTGTGCTTGCGAAACATCAGAAGGCCGCCAACGACGTTCACTTCAAACCATCGGGTCGCGATCTATTGGCGATGGAAGTGGCGGCGTCAATTCGCAATGCACTGAATCTGGAAGCGGTGGCTGATGATCGGCGACGCGCAAGTGACCCTGTTGGTAAAATGCTCACTGCTGCTGAAAAGCCCGGTTCCTTACAGTCTGCGGTTCACGGGGCTGACGGCCCAGAATCGAGAGCAGTCGGATATGAAGAGCAGATTGCGCCGCTTTTGAAACAAAATTGCTACCGGTGTCACAACGAAGAGACGCATCAAGGCGATATTCGCCTTGACAACCTTGTGGCTGATCTCGCGCGTGAGCGTGAGCTGTGGGATAAGATCGAAGAACAGATTGCCACGAACGAGATGCCGCCTGAGAAACCTTTCTTGAGCGAAGATCAACGCGTCAAAATTATTGATTGGATCAGTACCCAGAAGGATAAGATCGATTGGTCAGCCTATCGACGGGCGGGGCATGTGACCTTGCCGATGCTCAATCGCAACGAATATGAAAATACCGTGCGCGCGCTGTTCAATGAAAAGCACTTTCAAGACAACGATACACATTTTGACTTTGCAAAAATCCTGTCCGATGACGGCGTTGGTGACACAGGGTTTGGTTCCGATCGGGACTCACCGTCTCTGG
>JAPKCI010000312.1 GCA_028823035.1 Rubripirellula sp. | reverse complement strand
TCCTTTTGGCTCGAATCCTTTTGGCTCGAATCCAGAGTTCAAGTCGACACAGCGTAAACAAACCGAAATTGAGCCAGCGTCGACAGACAGCAGATTATTTCTTCTTCGCTTCCACCACAGTGACCGTAATCAGATCGGACCACGCAGCAAAATTCGTATTCTTCGCTGCTGCGGTATCACCGGTAGCTTTAACCCGCTTTTCAGATTCAGTGCGAACGGTCGCCAACGCCTTGGCCTTGGTGTTCAGCTCACTTGCACGTTGTTTCGCCTGATCGACGGATTGCATCGCGGCGGCGACATCTGTTTCCGCCTGGATCACGGCATCGCCCAACGCGACAGCGACCGCGGCTTGGCGTACGCTTGCAAGCCTCACCTGAGCTGCCTCAAAACTGGCGTTTGCTGCATTCAATTCAGCAGTCAACTTTGCTTCAATCGCGTCAATCCGTTTTTGCTCGGCCTGGGCAAATTCATGGGCCCTGACATTTTGACGATACTTGGCCACGCCCGTCCCATGCAACGAAAACTGATACGTACCGGGAGCGACGCTAAAATTGCCGTTCGGTCGAAAACTGATTTTGAGTTTTCCTTCATGCTCCCCCTCACCAATGTTAATCGTGGGCGGGTTTCTTAACATCCCAAACAAGCCTCGCGGTTCCACTGTCAGATTGCCCGTTCTCGATCCCGTGTCCGTGACCCGCACCGGAATCTCCAAATCCTGCCCAACTTCTACCGACCACTCTTTTTCCATGGCCGCTTCGATCACAACAGGTGCGACTTCATATTCATTGATCGACAAGGGAACTCGCTCAGTCAGACGTGATCGGACCCGAATGGAATCAGCAAATATATGCCCCCAGACCAAGGCGGCAAAACGAGCTTCACGAATCAATTCTTGAGTGCCAGCGCCGTACCGCCCGACGATACGTATGTCACCGGCCCAGGACTTGCTATCCATGTCTGCTGAGACAATCAGAATGCCTCGATCTGTTTTTCCCGTTAACACAAGCGACTTGGCCGTAACACCGGGGGGCAACCCCTCAGCGGTAACAACAATATCTCCTTCGAATTCATCCTGACGCGGACAAAGAATCCGAATCCCCCACTTGCCACCACGACGCAACTGAGGCGTCACTGAGTACCCTGCACGGTTCGTTGCCAACGGTCGCTCAGTCGTCGCAATCAACTGAAAATCGGGCTTCGGTTTCCGGACCGCCAAACGATAAATTTGATCCGGCCCACCATCACCGAACTGATTAAAAATCGTCACCTGATAGGTCGCATCATCCTCCGCTTGCAACACACATGCAGCATCGCAGGTATCGACGTTGATGGTATCGTTACCGTCGATACTGAAAAAGGAAGTCATGTCATCGTTTTCGGCTACAGTGACCAAGGATTCATTGCCCTGCTCATCAATGTCGACCCGCTGCACGATCACCGCGGGATCCACCGGAACACCCATGCGATCAGCTATCACCTCGATGCAATATTTCTGTCCTTTGTGACCCGTGAAGCGAAACACATCTTCATCATCGGGATGGTGAAACCGACCCGCAACTTCCGAGGGGATGTCAATGATTTGAACGTCTGCATCTGCGTCCTCCAGTACCACCGGTGCCGTGGCAAATCCGATTCGAACCGGATCAGCATTGGCATGACTGAATAAGGCCGCAGGCATCACTCCCTGCCTTGGTTCACCAGGAAAAAAACCGGTCGGAGCCGCGAAACGCTTTGGCTGTGCAACGCTGACCTCAGCGACCTTTCCCGGCAAATTGACACCGTGGAGGTTGACTGACCGAGTAGCACCAGGCTCAACCGCTGGTGGGAAAACATAATCCACATGAGGCTGGTCGTGGATATGCAACCGGTAGAAATGCTCACTGCCACCACGAAACAAAATATCGGACAGGCTGACATAAAAGACACTGTCAATCTTGGCATGAACCTTCAGCACCGAGTCACGACCAAGAGCATCACGATTGCGGTCAACTTCCTGGCCGTTGGCGTCGTATAGTACCAACTGGCTGTCAATGCGAGAGTCGATTCGCTGTCCAACCACTGCGACCACAACAGTCTGATTTGATTCGACTGAAAACTTGTACCAATCCAATCCGCGTGAGGCTACCGTTCCATTCACTGTTGAATTAACGCTGACCTCCATTGCTTTATCACGACTGGTGTTGTCGCCTGATTCTTCTAACTCATTAGCATCAGCATCAACAACAACAATCGGCCGAGCAGTTGAGATTCCGAAGTAGCCTGCGGACCGAACCTCGTAAATTCCCGGCGGAACACCTTTGTCAACGTGCACCTTGAAAGTCGATTCGACGTTTCTTTTCGGGAAAAACTCGTCCGCCGGCAACGGCTGTGGAACTGCGGTGATCCCGACATGCGTGAACTGCAATTCAGTCGTCTGATCCAGATCCTTGCCAATCAGTTTGATTTGCACGGTCTCACCAACCGTTGCCACTCGTGGCTCAATGCGAATCAGATCAGCCGTTGGAAACTGCGCAACAGCCACCGTGGGCAGTACAACCGCGAGAAGACCGTTAACAAGGCAACGAAACTGGATCACAATCGAGGGCCTAGTGATTGAACAGGAACTCTTTCGTATTGACGACGACCCAAAGTATATCTTCATAGGCTTCTTGGGTCGCTTTACCGATTGAAATCGAATCCGGATCGGAAACAGACTGATCGTGTTTCTTTTTCAGATGAGCCAACGCGGTAGCGATTTCTGACTGGTCAGGGAGGCGTGAAAGGGCACGCAGATACAACTCATCGATCTTTTCTCCATCATCACGGTCCGTGTCCTTTGCGAACCGTTGCGCTGCACCGTTGGATGTCTGCAAAATGCGATGCATGGTGTCCGAGTTCAGCAACGTCAGGCTTTGCGACAGATCGGCACTGGTAGAGCGTTCACACTCGCAAGCCGTGTCCATTTGTGGCCGACCAAATGCACGGAGAAAAAACGATTCGTTGTTGACAGAATCATCTGGCAAAGCAACTGCGCGAATCCCGACTGGCTGACGGTTAAAACTATTGCTCGCATCTGCGACATCATTGATGGCGTCCAGCATGATCTCAGCCGCCATGCGGCGCGGATAATACCGGGCAAAATTCTGCTCGTCCGATCCGTTGTACTGGTTTGGAAAGGAACTCTGCTGATAGGTTCTGGTGTTACAGATGGCCCGACACAATTGCTGCAAATCAAAACCCGACTCCGTGAATGACCCGGCAAGTTCATTCAACAATTCAGGATGGGTAGCCGGATTCGTAACACGAATATCGTCTTCCGGCTCGACGAGCCCGCGTCCAAAAAAATGCTTCCAGTATCGATTGACGAGCATCTTCGCAAAAAATGGATTTGATTGCCCGGTCATCCAGTTGGCGAGTTCAATGCGGGGATCGCGGTGGGCAGGTATCTGCAAAGGCTCGCCATCCAATGGCGTCGGCTTGAGTTCTCTATTCGTATTGGGATTCAGGGCCACCGCCACGATGCGTTTGTGATACAGCACATCATCCTCAGGTAGCTTGCGTATTTTCTTTGTCGCCAAGGTGGAAAAGAATGCAGCGAAACCGTGGTAGTCATCCTGGCTCCATTTCTCATAGGGATGATGGTGACACTGGGCACACTGAATCCGGACACCCAGAAATACCTGAGCCATGTCGGCCATTCGTTCGTTTGGATCACTAACAGCCCGATACCATGAAACGGCAGGATTGGAACTCGGTTTACCACGCGCCGTGATCAACTTTCTGGCAAACTGATCAAACGGTTGATTGGTTCGCATACTTTCCCGTATCCACGCATGGAAACCATAAGTCTCGCGGGCAATTTGCTCAAGATTTCCCCCGGCCTTGTTGCGCAGGATGCCCGACCATTTATTGGTGAACCAATCGACGTACCCGCTGCTGCCCACGAGCTGATCAATGTAGTGAGCTCGTTTATCCGCGGACGTGGAAGCGAGAAACTCGGTCGTCTCGTCCAATGTCGGCAGTCGCCCAGCGAGATCCAATGCAACTCGACGCACAAACGTGGAGTCATCACACAATTCCGACGACGGCAAACCCAACGTTCGCAGTTTGGCAAACACGTGTTCGTCAATGAAATTATTGGGAGTCGGCAGATTCGGCGTCGGCGCCCCCAACGGGATTGTCGCGGTGAATGTCGTCACTTTTTCTTGGAACCTGACCATGATTGAAGCGGTTCCCGTCAGTTTTTTGGCCGAAACCAAACCCTGATCGTCCACCTCGCACATGTCTGGCTGGTTGGCTTGATAACCAGCCACACGGGTGATGTCGCGTGTGGCCCCGTCACTGAAATGCGCAATGACGGCCAACTGCTGCTGAGCATTGCTCTGAAGCACGCGATCTGCAGGAATGACTTCGATGCGATCCACCGTTGGTTCATCGTCTCGCCCATACGGTAGGCCGTCTGCAATCCAACGGTGAAGTAAATGGTAAGCCGTACTGTTTTTCGGAATCCGGGTTCCTCCGCGGTGCGGTTGATCACCACTCGCTTTCTGCAGCAACAGACTGTTGCCGGGTGCCGCCGGAAACACACGTCGGCCACGCGATTCCCGAGTCAAAAATTCATAGTCAGTCTTGGGCTCAAAACCGAGCAACGAAAGACGAAAGTTATTCTGTCCTTTGGGGGTGCCATGGCAAGAACCACCGTTGCACCCAGCCCTTGTGAGGTGAGGCACAATGTCATTTGGAAAGCTGATGGCAGGCGGATGCTGAATTTTTGAAACTTGTACTTCAACCGCTAAATTTTCGGCTCCGGGATACTGTGCGGTTACCGTCGCACGACCGTTGGCAACCGGTGTCAAATAGCCTTTGGGGTCGATGCTCACGATACCGGCAGGCTCAACAAGGAAGGCCGCTTTCCGAGTAACGTCGCTAACAAAACCCTGCGGTTCAATCAATGAGATCACCAACTGATGACGCGCATCAGGTCCGACAAATTCAAACGCCGCCACCGGACAGGACAGACGACCTGCGACCGCTGCGCTGTCAGCCTCACTGTCAGCCGCGCTACCCGCCTCACTGTCAGCTGCACTCATCGATGCCCCCACTTGAAGAACGGTCCACAGCGCGACTAGCACGCACAACCTTGCTGCGAAGTTCATCGACGTCGCATACAGAACAGCACGGTGGTGGATACAAGCCAGCATGAAAACTTTCTTGGCAGCAACGGGGAATGGAGAACGGAAATGCTGCAGGCGGGATAGATTCCCATTTTCCACGAGTTGCGGGATGGGCGGAAGCGAAATCGCGCCTTTTTGAGCCGAATTTGCAGAATTTGCCGTCCCCACTGGCCTCCGGATTGGTGCATAATCGTGAATGTGCCGACCGGTGCCCCGCCAACTTCCCACCCGATTGAAAGCGACGCCCGTGAATTCTGTTCATCGATGCTCTGGCCCGATCAACCGTCGGTCATTTCTTGAGTTTGGTGGATTAAGTGTGATGGGGCTCGGCATGAGCGACTTCCTCGCTTATCAAGCCGAGGCGGCGGCAGCGGGCGATGACATGAGCGATACCTCAGTCATCTTCATTTGGCTGCCTGGTGGCCCGCCACACATGGAAACCTACGACATGAAGCCGGATGCGCCGGCTGAGTATCGCGGCGAGTTCAATCCGATCAAAACCAACGTGCCGGGGATCGACGTTTGCGAACTGCTGCCGATGCACGCCAAGATCGCCGACAGGTTCACGTTGATCCGCTCCATCCACCACGAGTTTGCCGACCACGGAGGCGGACACAAGAGACTGATGACAGGACGGATCCCTGCAACGCCGACGGGTACAGTGAACGATGCGCCTGCCGTCAGCAGCATCATCAAGAAAATGCTCGAAGACGGAACCAGCGAGATTCCTGTCTGTGTGACCGAAGTCGATGCCAGCCGAGCTGGAATCGACACCTTTGCCATGGGCCCGGCATGGCTTGGCCCATCAACCACACCCTTCATTGTGGGCGGTGACCCAAGTGATCCGAGTTTCAAAGTACAGAACATCGGCGTCAAAAAAGAAATGGAAAACCGACTCGACGATCGACTGACCATGCTCGATAGCGTCGATCGGTTCCGTCGCGACATCGACAAATCGGGAGCCATGAAGGCGATGGACGGATTCAATCGTCAGGCGATCAATATGCTGATGAGCGACAAAGTGCGTGATGCATTCGATCTGTCGAAAGAACCCAAAGCACTTCGTGATCGCTACGGCTGGCATCCCTATGGACAGCGGGCCATCCTCGGTCGTCGACTCGTCGAAGCTGGTGTCCGGTTCGTCACCATGGTTTGGGAGAATGCAGATAAGAACCGCCCCAAAGAGGCTGCCTACAACTGGGACTCCCACGCAGTCAATGCCCATATTTTCAAAGACAGCCAATGGCGGCTTCCCGTCTACGATCAGGCACTGTCCGCTCTGATCGAAGACCTTTACAACCGAGGCCTGGACCGTAAAGTCTTACTGGTTGCAACGGGCGAATTTGGCAGGACACCGCGGATCACTGTCTCTCGCGGAACACAAACCGGTGTCCAACAGCCAGGACGTGACCATTGGCCCAAAGCGATGTCGGTGCTGGTGTCAGGCGGGGGCATGCAAACCGGTCAGGTCATCGGTGCAACAAACAGAAAAGGCGAACACCCGATCGAACGATTCCTGACTCCCAACGATCTCTGGGCTTCGGTCTACCGACATCTTGGCATCAATCACGAACACATCCTTTACGATCTGCAGGGCCGACCGATGCCGATCTTGCCCTTTGGGGAACCCATCAAAGAATTGGCCGCCGTCACCTGAGTCATTGCATTGCCAGTGCTCTGAGTGGATGAGAATCATCGCAGGTCTCTGGTACCCGTTCTCTGGTACCCGTTCTCTGGTACCCGTTCTCTGGTACCCGTTCTCTGGTACCCG
>JAPKCI010000311.1 GCA_028823035.1 Rubripirellula sp. | reverse complement strand
GTGTTCAGGTGCAGTGTTCAGGTGCAGTGTTCAGGTGCAGTGTTCAGGTGCAGTGGTACCCAACCCGCTGATTGCGAACGACTCAGGATTTCTGCTCAGCAGAGAAACTGCGGAGTAGCTTGGGAAGTGGGAAACGAACCGATTCTTCACGAATTGTTTCCAGTTCTACCGTTGCGTTAAATTTCTCAACCAGACAATCAATGGTCTGCTGGACGACCGACTCCGGGGCACTGGCGCCCGCAGTCATGAGGACAGTATCGGCCGTTTCAAGCTTGTTGAGATCCAGATCTTGCGGGCCATCGATCAGGTAGGCCTGAATGCCTTTTTCTATGGCGAGTTGACGTAGACGTTGACTATTGCTGCTGTTTTGGCTTCCAAGAACGATGACTACATCGGCGCGATCTGCCAGCAGACGAACAGCCTCCTGACGATTCTGTGTTGCGTAGCAGATATCTTTTTTGGGTGGACTTTCGATGTTCGGGAACCGCTTTTTGATCCTCCGGATAATTCGGTTCGCGTCGTCAACGCTTAAAGTCGTTTGAGTCAGGTAAGCGAGTTTCGTTTCGTCTTCGATGACCAGTCCGTCGACGCCATCTTCTTCCTCGACCAGAATGATGGCCTCGGGTGCCTCGCCCATTGTTCCAATGACCTCATCATGCCCTTCGTGTCCGATCAGCAGAATCGTGTAACCAAGCTTGGCATACTTGATGGCTTCCAGATGAACTTTTGTTACCAGCGGACAGGTGGCGTCCAGGGAATACAGGTTTCGTTCACGGGCAGCCGCCCGAATTTCTGGCGAGACACCGTGAGCCGAAAAGAGCAAAACGCTTTCCTTTGGGACTTCCTCGATTGAGTCGACGAAGATTGCTCCCTTTTCTCGGAACTGATCTACGACATACTGGTTGTGTACGATTTCGTGGTACACATAGACCGGTGACCCAAATTTCTGTAGCGTCAGATCCAGTGATTCGATTGCCATGTTCACGCCGGCGCAAAAGCCGCGTGGGGCCGCCAAGATGATTTTCATTCCTATCCCAATGCCGTGGTGTCGTGTTGACTCATTCTAGTGAATCGTCCGCTACTGGATCCTCGGGAAATCGTCCCCTGATGGATCACCAGCATAACCGTGCGGTGGCACAATCGTCTAACCAGGAACAAATATCAAGGGATGAAGGTGCGTTGCGACAGGCTGAAATAGCAACGAGAAAGCTGGCGACGTCCCACTACGAGAATTTTCTCGTCGCCAGTGTGCTGTTGCCACGCAGAATCCGCCAGTCATTTTACAATGTTTATGCCTTTTGTCGTACGGCGGATGACTTTGCAGATGAGTCGCCGAGTCCCGAGGTCGCCTTGCAGGAACTCGAGCGTTTTCAGGATCAGCTTGACCTTGCTTTCGAGGGTTGCCCCGAGGAACCCCTGTTCATAGCACTCGAATCGACGGTACGGAAACACTGCATCCCCAAACAACCCTTTGACGATTTGTTGGATGCTTTCCGCCAGGATCAGAGCAGGAGCCGTTACGAAAGCTTTGAGGAATTGACCGATTATTGTAACCGTTCGGCAAATCCAGTCGGACGAATTGTCTTGCATCTTGGTGACTCGTTCACGGAAGAGAACGGTGATTTGTCCGATCGTATCTGCACCGGGTTGCAATTGGCAAACTTCTGGCAGGATGTGGCTCGCGATTTCGCGATTGGTCGCATTTACCTTCCTCGTGATGAAATGTGCCGATTTGGAGTGAATGAAGCGATGTTCGGGCAATCTGTGACCGCCGAACCGTTGCGACGTCTGCTGGCAAGTGAATGTGATCGGGCTGAGAGCCTGTTTCGGGAAGGCTTGCCGTTGGCGGAAGGTGTGTCACCTTGGTTATCCAGTGATGTCAAGTTGTTCGCCCATGGTGGTTTGCAGACGCTCCGTGCGATCCGACGCATCGATTACGACGTACTGGGGTCCCGACCCACGGTGGGGAAACTGCATCAGGCTGGCTTGGTATTTCGCGCTTTTGTGGGTTGGCTGTAGAACCGCTGGTGATCAAAGAACGCGGTATGCAGTCTGGACCCCGGCAGTCAGTCGTTCGACACGCCGTTATTATGAAGGACATGGATACAAGAACTTCAGTTGTCGCAAGTTATCGTCACGTTCGCCGAATCTCACGGCGAAGTGGCAGTAATTTCTATCGATCGTTTTGGCTGCTTCCCAAGGCCAAACGAGAGGCAATGTGTGCGCTTTATGCGTTCGCCCGTACCACGGATGACCTCGGCGACTGTGCCGAACCGATTTCACTTCGGACCCGTTGGCTCAACTGGTGGCGTCAGACCGTTGCAATGAATCTGATTGGCGAGTGTTCAGCCGAACACGTGGTCTTGCCTGAGGGTTTGATTCCCCAAGGTGCGAACTCCGGTACTGAGGGTTGGCCGATCGACTTACACCGACTGGCCAAGGAAATCATTCCAGCCCTGCGAGACTCAGCGCAACGGTACGAGATCCCATCCCGTTACTTGTTGGAAATCATCGATGGTGTGCTTGCTGATCAGCAAAAAACGCGGTTTGATACTTATGAACAGGTCGAACATTATTGTTATCTGGTCGCATCCGCCGTTGGTCTGGCTTGTATTCATATCTGGGAGTACGAAGATCCCATTCCGACTTCTGCGGTAGTCGATTGTGGCTTGGCTTTTCAGTTGACTAATATTCTTCGTGATGTTTTGGAAGATGCTGAGCGTGGTCGTATCTATCTTCCACGTCAGCACTACGAGCAGCACGGGCTCAGTGAAGATGATCTTTTGAAGCCCCGATCCGACGACCGATTGCAGTGTCTCGTCCTTGATGAGGTAATCAGGGTACGAAGATTGTTCAATTCAGGTTGGGAAGTGTGGGATTCTCTGCACCCTGATGGAAGGCCCATGTTCAGTATGATGTGGAGAACTTACCGCCAACTGTTGGAACGCATCGCCGAATCACCGAGGTCGATCGTCCAGCATCGTGTTGGTTTGACTCCGCGCGCGAAGTTGGGGATTATTTCCCAGCATTTTTGTCGCCCTCTTTTTCGCCGACTGCCGGTACCACCAAAGGAGCTTGGGATATCGGAAACAGAATTGTGAATGGTCCGGGTGACACGAGTGAATCGGTTGCGGACCCAAGGAAGCGAGTGCTGATTATCGGTGGTGGGCTGGCTGGTTTGGCGGCTGCGGAGGGTCTTGCAGAGCAGTTTCCGGAGCGGTTCGCAATTCGTCTGTTGGAAGCTAAACGTACGACAGGCGGGCGTGCAGGATCGTTTATGGATACCACTACCGGTGCTTCCGTCGATTACTGCCAGCATGTCGCGATGGGCTGCTGCACAAACTTTCTGGGGTTGATGCAGAGACGCGGACTGAGCAACCAATTGCATCGATACAGTCAGTTGCAGTTCTATCATCCAGACTTTCCGGTCAGCACGTTCGGACCTTCTCAGTGGCTTCCCCCACCGCTGCACCTGATGCCCGCGCTCTCGGCACTCCGTTACCTCAGTCGTACTCAGCGGCGACAGATTCGGCGCGGCTTGTTTCGACTATTTCGATCCCGGTCTGAACAGCTGACGGGCAGGATCGCTGAAGACTGGCTGCGTGAGCATGGACAGGATCCAGACACGATCAGGGATTTCTGGGGTGTCATTGTGGTCAGTGCGCTGGGTGAGTCGATTGACCGGGTTTCTCTCGCTGCAGTGAGAAAGGTCTTTGTGGACGGTTTTGCGGCAGCCCGTGGCGCGTCAGATGTCATCGTCCCCAAATTGCCGTTGGTCGAATTGATTGGCGAGAAATTGACTGCAGAGATTCGAGGTTTGGGCGTCGAGATCGTGACGGGGCAAACGGTGCGACAGATCATTGACAGTGGAAACGCTGGCTCAGTCGTGACAGCTGGTGGGGAAATTCACCATGCCGATCATGTTGTCGTGGCGGTTCCTTGGCATTCATTGGCGAATCTCATTCCGCAGGGATCCGTGGCTGAAGTGGAGCGGTTGACCTCTTTGCCATCTTCACCAATCAGTGGTTTGCACCTTTGGTTTGATCGCCAAATCACAGATCTTCCTCATGCCGTCATGGTAGGTACGGTTTCGCAATGGATTTTCCGGCAGCCTTGGGGAACCGAAGACTCATCCAAGGGTTTTTATTACCAAGTGGTGATAAGTGCATCACAATCTGCCCGCTGCCTGCCACGGCAACAGTTGATCGAGACCGTGATCGGGGAACTGCAGCATGCCTTCCCAGCGGCAAAGGAAGCGAACTTGCGTCAGAGCAAAGTGGTGACCGATCCGCAGTCGATTTTTTCGATTAGCCCCGAGTTTGAAGCGATCAGACCGCCATCACAAACCCAGCTTTCTTGGCTTCACCTAGCGGGTGATTGGATTGCGACCGGTTGGCCCGCCACTATGGAAGGTGCCGTGATTAGTGGAAGAATGGCAGCGGCAAATATCTTGGAAGCGGAATCTTTGGGCAATTTGGAGGTTGATTCGGGCCTCCGCTGGGGGTGGCTTGCGAGGCAATTGATCCAAGTGTGAGCCGCGATTACCAGCTCTCTATATTTTAAGGCTCTCTATATTTTAAGGAAGGATGCCGAATACGCGAGAACGAATGTGGACGACTCACTGCCTCCAGCTTTGGCCGAACGATTTCGTTGGTTGATCAGCCCAGCGGAAACCAGTAATTTGCCTTAAAAATTTGTTCTGGACCGCCCACGACGGTGCCAAACCTGCACGGTGGGAACTCAACGGTTTGACAAGTTGGACGATCCATGCGTCCGCGAAGTGGTCGGCGGATCATCTGGTGTGCTGCCCATCTCTGATCCAAGACGAGATGTTAGATGTCCTGCAGCGGACGCTAAGAATCCCTTTGCAACCGGTGCACTGCAAAGTGCACCGGTTGCGTTATGGTGTGCCTGCCGTTTCTTTGGAAAATCAGTGTCTTCGGGATCCAGTTGCTGGGCTGGGTGCCTGCGGGGACTGGTGCTTGAGTTCCAGCATTGAGGGAGCATTTCTGAGCGGAATGTCGATGGCAGGAGCTCTGCTTCGCCACATGACCGTTGATCGACCGGCAACCACCGCATTCTCGAATGCCCGTAGCGAAACTACAGCAGGCTAATGCAGCGATACCTCAATGACACTGTGGAACGAACTGGCAGCTTGCCTTTCTTCCGTCCCAACAGGTTAAATGGAGTTGATGCGGTCGTTCAAGTCAGAAATCAGATCATTGATGTGAACCCGACGTTGTTCCAAGGAGTCGCGGTCCCGAATCGTCACGGTTTGGTCTTTCAGTGTTTCCGTATCGACGGTGATGCAGAATGGTGTGCCTGCTTCATCCTGGCGTCGGTAACGTCTTCCCACTGCACCTTTCTCATCGTAGAAGACCGTCATATGCTGTTTAAGCGTACCGTAGATTTCGCGGGCGACTTCCGGCATGCCGTCCTTCTTCACGAGAGGAAATATCGCTGCCTTGATCGGTGCAATCCGAGGGTGGAGTCGCATCACGGTGCGGGTTTGCATGTTGCCCTTCTCGTCAGGAGCTTCGTCTTCGGTGAAGGCTTCGCAAAGGAACGCGAGCACTCCACGATCAGCTCCAGCGGATGGCTCAATCACATGGGGCACAAACTTTTCGCCGCTGATGTCATCGCGGTAGCTGAGGTCTTTGCCGCTGCCCCGGTACTTGGGTTTTCCGTGTTCGTTGAGCTCGACTGTCATGGGATTGGTTGAAGGGTCGAGCTTACCTTCCATGTGGCTGCGAAGGTCAAAATCTCCCCGGTGAGCAATCCCCTCGAGTTCCCCGTACTCGCCTTCCGGCAAAAAGGGAAACGCATACTCGATGTCGGCCGTACCCACGCTGTAGTGGGCAAGTTCTTCGGGATCGTGTTCCCGCATGATCAGGGAATCGCTGGACAGACCCAGCGAGACATACCAGTTCATTCTTCGATCACGCCAGTAGCGGTACCAGTCCTGTGATTGGTCCGGGTGGCAGAAGAATTCGATTTCCATCTGCTCAAATTCCCGTGATCGAAAAGTGAAATTTCTCGGTGTGATTTCGTTTCTAAAACTCTTGCCAATTTGTCCGATGCCAAATGGGATGCGTACCCGGCTGCTGTCCAGTACGTTTTTGAAATTAACGAAGATGCCTTGAGCCGTTTCGGGACGCAGAAAAGTAGTATCCTGATCACCGCCCAACGCACCAAGCGTTGTCTTGAACATGAGGTTGAATTCGCGTGGCTCGGTCAGCGTGTCAAGATTCTTGGCATCGGGTCCGAGCACTTGGGTGGTCGAATCGAGTTTGTTCAAGGTAATCGATTCATCGCCAATTGTGACCTTGTCGGCATCTTTGTTACGGAGACGGAAGAATTTCATGCCTCGTCGCCGGACATCGTCTAGCTCTTGTTCGATCTCAGCGAGTGTCGCAACAAAAATTTTCCTGTCCTGGTACTCCACCCAGCGACCACGCACCTGATCAAAGCGGTATCGCTTTTTCGACTCGCGGCAGTCCACCATGTGATCATGGAACAGGTCGTAGTGCCCGCTGCATTTCCAGACTTGCGGATGCATGATGATCGTGCAATCGAGTCCGACCATTTCAAACGTAGCGGGTGCAGAAGCGGGTTGAATCAATTCGTTGTGGCCGGCGATCATGTCCTGCCACCACGCCTCTTTCAGGTTTCGCTTCAGTTCAACGCCCAAAGGGCCGTAATCCCAGCAACCCTGAACCCCGCCATAGATTTCGCTGGATTGAAAAAGGAAGCCACGCCGCTTGCAAAGCGACACGATTTTTTCCATCGACTTCATGGTGATTCAGTGGTTGGGCTTACTGGAAGCTGGGGGCGGATGTTGAGTTCCGCAAAATGTAGAGGTTTTGAACCCGGCTTCGTAGGCCAGCATACCCTTGGCACTTGTTCGAAGGCTGTGTTCGAAGGCTGTGTTCGAAGGCTGTGTTC
>JAPKCI010000072.1 GCA_028823035.1 Rubripirellula sp. | reverse complement strand
TGGTGGCGAACAATGGTGGCGAACAATGGTGGCGAACAATGGTGGCGAACAATGGGCCTTGTGTGCGTGTTGTATTGCACGCTTAGCTGCTGGTGTCTTTCAGGACGCCTGATAGTCTGCGATCTTTGCCATCGATTCTTTTAGCTGGCCGTAGAGTTCCCGATAGATTGGGAACAGTTGGTTGTACTGCTTGACTGAGGCCCGATCAGCTGGTGTTTCATCAGCAACTTTGATGGTTTCTTTGCAAGCAGATTCGATGGATCGATAGGCTCCGTCACCCACGGCAGCGAGCAGTGCAACACCGAAGGCTGGTCCCTGTTCGACTTCCAAAGTCGTGATTTTTTTACCGAACACATCGGCTTGCATTTGTCGCCACATGGGATTCTTGCTGCCACCACCTGAGGCACGGATCTGCCGCACGGGGACCCCAAGTGACTCGATGATGTCGAGACTGTCCCTGAGCGCGAACGTGATTCCCTCCATGACGCTTCGTGTCATGTGACCCCGTGTGTGTGTGAGGTTCAAGCCAACAAAGCTGCCTCGGGCGTTGGGGTCGGCATGCGGAGTTCGTTCGCCATTGAGATAGGGCAGAAACAGAAGCCCACCACTACCCGCGGCAATGGCGGCTGCTTCTGCGGTGGCAGCGGCGTAGCGATTCTTGGGTGCGATGCCGGACAGTCCTTGAATCACCGAATCGACCCACCACTGAAGAGAACCTCCGCTGGTAAGGTTTACGCCCATCATATGCCATTTGCCATTCACCGCATGGCAGAACGTGTGCAGTCGTCCTGTCGCGTCATACTGCGGCTCATCGCTGTGGACGAACATCACCCCGCTCGTGCCGATTGACGTACTCAAGACACCTTTCCGAACGACTCCGTTTCCAACAGCACCGGCGGCACAGTCCCCTGCTCCACCAACGACCTTGCATTGAGTCGTCAGGCCCAGAGTTTGAGCAGCTTCTTTCGTAAGTGTGCCTGTGACCTCATCGCTTTCGACAACACGCGGCAGGATCTGTTCATCCAGTTCCAGTTTGCTGAGCAATCGTTTCGACCACTTACGTTTGACGACGTCAAGCAGTAACGTTCCGCTCGCGTCACTGACTTCTGTGACGTAGTCCCCGGTCAGGCGTCGGCGGATGTCATCTTTGGGAAGCAGTACCTTGGCCAGTTTGTCGTAGTTGCTTTTTTCCTGATTGCGAAGCCACAGAATCTTGGGCGCTTGAAATCCGGTTAATGCAGGATTGGCCACCATCTTGATGAGGTTCTTGCGGCCTCCTGCCGCGGAGGTGATTTGGTCGCACTCAGCGGCTGTCCGCTGGTCATTCCACAGGAGTGCTTTGCGGATGACCTGATCCTTCCTGTCAAGGAATACGGACCCATGCATTTGACCACTGAGCCCGATAGCCTTGACCGATTCAGGCTTCAGCTTGGCTTTTTTCATGACAGCGCGGACTGTCTTGACCGTGGCTTTCCACCAGTCTTCGGGATCTTGTTCTGTCCACCCCGGCCGAGGTTGATGCAGAGGATATTCAGCATCTGATTCGGCAAGTACATTTCCAGCCACGTCAATCGCAAGTGTTTTTGTGCCGCTTGTCCCGATATCAATTCCAAGGTAATAACTCATCTCGCCTTTTTTCCAATCTCGCTACGCGAATGACGGTTTGAACTCGCGGCCACTATAGTGCGTATCATCGCTGGACTGTACCGCTCGCTGGCAAGGATTACCGGCGTTGCTACCTAATTAAAGTGATTCCCAACGCGGTTCCCTTGCCATCCCGAGCTTGACCTGTGACTGATACCTCGTTCTTACTTGACCGCCGCCGATTCTTTGCCGGAGCGATTTCAGTTGTTGCCAGTAGTCAGTTGGGTTGTTCCAAGCCGGAAACAGTAGTCGCACCGGTTGCCTCTGAACGCAATGATGTGCCCTTACGCGTGCTGTTTGTCGGTGAAAACGAGGACAAGGACGTGATTTTGCGGGGTTGGGGGGCGGTCGCTGAACAGCCGCTCCAGATTGAAGTGGTATCGCTGGAGCGGTCAGAGTGCGGTGGAATGGAGTCTGCTGTTCTGGAGGGGGCGAAAAAAGCAGACGTGGTGATTTACCCACTGGTGTTGGTGGGCGCGGCACGGCGGGGCGATGCTGTGGTCGAGATGACGACAGATGACCTTAGCCGGTTGGACTCCGAAATAGGACCGCTGTTGACTGCCGCACGCAATGCTGCAGCTCGTTATGGAGGAGGCACGTACGCCTTGCCTCTGGGCTGTTCATTGCCTGCCTTGATCTCTGAGGCGGAAGTTGAATCACCAAGTTCATGGGAGGCATATGACCGTTTGGTGGCTGAGCAGTGGGACGGTGCCGCTGCGGAACCAACTGCCGCCGGTTGGGCCGGGACGATGTTCCTTTGGCGTTCAGCCGGGGTGAAAAACTGGTTGTTCGATCGGGAAAATCTCGCTCCTCTGATCAACACCGAACCGTATGTAGAGGCTCTCGATCTGATGTTGAGAACACACTCGCGCTATAAAGAAAAGAACCGCACTCCGGATCAGATATGGTTGGCGGTTAGCCAAGGTGAATTGCAAGGTGGGATCGGTTTTCCGCGCCGCAGGTCAGGAGGCATCCAGGACCTGCAGTTGGCAGCCCTGCCCGGGGTAACCAACTTGTCAAAGGTGATGCTGGACCCGTTTTCGCCTGTGATATCCTTGTCAGCGAGTTGTCGGCAGACGGGAGTATCCAAACGCTTCATTCAGTGGTTTTGCGGTGGCGAGGGCAGTGTGACGGTTCGGAGTCGGGTCGCCGGGATGAGTGACTTGCGAGAGGATTCATTCTCGACGGGAGCATTGGCGGAATACGATGATTGGTTAGCAGGTCAGCTTCAGGCACCACTTACGCTTCCCTGTCTGCAGTTGGACCACGCGGCTGACTATTTGATGGTTCTGGATCAGCAGGTGGTGCGGGCGCTGGATGGTGAGGTTACGCCCCAGGCAGCATTAGATTCGGTGGCGGCCCGATGGAATGAACTCACGTCAGATGCGGGGATGGAAACCCAGATTCGAGCTTGGCGAATGGCGCAAGGGATGCGTGCTTAGTCGTGGAGGTGATTAGTCCAAAAAAAAACCACGTGCTGAACACGTGGTTTTCAATGAGTGTTTTCTGAATGGAATGGGTCAGGAATCGCTGGCATCCTTGGAGTCCTCTTCGGTCTCCGAGCCACCATCATCTGCTGCGGTTGCGACTGCTGCGGTTTCTTCTTCCTGAACCTCTGATTCATCTTCATCGAAGGCAGGTTTTTCGGCTGACCTTTTGACGCGGTCGTTCTTGCCGACAAGTTCCAGTATTGCCCGCGCTCCAGCGTCACCGAGGCGTGGTGTGGCCAGACGCAAAATGCGGGTATAGCCACCTGGTCGATCAACATATCGCTCTGCAATCGTGTCGAACAGGATCTTGGCTGCCTGTTTATCTCCGATCAGCTGAATGACTCGCCGACGTGCAGTAACGACGGGGGCACGTGCATTGGCCCATTTGTGCCACTCGTCACTTTTCCGCCACTTTTTCCATTCATCGCTTCCCCGGTCTGCTGTGGTTGCCAGCTTTTTGGCTTCTTCTGTGGCAGGGATCGATTTCTTGGCGATCGTGATGCACTTTTCGACGAGAGGTCGTACCTCTTTGGCCTTATGAAGCGTGGTCGTAATCCGACCTGCTACTTTTGGTGCATTGTCATCAAGAGTGGAATCTCTTTCGGTCAAAAACAGCGCGCTAACAAGGTTCTTGAGCATCGCTTTGCGATGGCTCGGGCTTCGTCCGAGTGTGCGGCCTCGTCGTCGGTGACGCATGGCATCAAGTCCGTCAAATTATGTCGTAAGGGATGAGGTAATTGCGATCTGTTACCGAGCCACTAAAACAGTGGTTGATTAGGTACTCGCATTCCAAGGTGCAGGCCGTATTGTGAAAGTTTTTCACGAACCTCGTTCAAGGTTGTGTCGCCAAAGTTGCGCACTTCCAAGAGCGTGTCTTCAGTTCGCTGGACCAAATCACGTACGGTCTGAATGTTTTCGCTCTCCAAGCAATTGTTGGCACGCACTGACAAACGCAGGTCGGCCAAAGTCATGTTCAGCTTCGCTTCCAGCTGGGCTTCCGGCGATCCGGCACCACCTCGAGCTGCCGAGAAAATGCTCGGGCCGAGTTCGCGGTACTGCACGAAAGGATTGAGGTGCTTCCTTAAGATCTTTGCCGATTCCACCAAAGCCATCTCAGGATTGACGGACCCATCGGTCCAAATCTCGAGATTCAGCTTATCGTAGTTTGTTTTTTGGCCGACGCGAGTTTCTTCGACCTCATATCGGACGCGTGTGATCGGGCTGAACACCGCATCCACTGGGATGATCCCAATTTCGTGATCGACTGTGCTGTGCTCGGTGCTGGGGACATATCCCCGTCCATTCTCGACGACCATCTCCATCATGAACGGCACATCGTCAGTGAGTGTTGCAATCACATGATCCTTGTTGATGACCTCAACGTCGGAATCGGTTTGAACATCGGCGCCGGTGATCACACCGGCCTTGTCACTTTCGATGGTGATCACTCGAGTTGCTTCGCTGTGGTTGCGCACCACAATGCTCTTCACATTAAGCACGATCTCGGTGACGTCTTCGAGTACGCCGGGGATCGTGGTGAACTCGTGCTGTGCACCACGAATTTTTATCTGTGTAACGGCACTTCCCATCAAACTGCTGAGCAGAACACGGCGGAGGCTGTTGCCAACACTCGCACCAAATCCTCGCTCAAAAGGCTCTGCGAAAAACTTGCCATAAGTTCCGGTTAATGAATCGCGGTCGACTTCCAAGGCGCTTGGAAGTTCCATTCCACGCCAACGAATATGCATCGTGATGATTACCTCAGTTCTGGAATACAGATGTGGGAGGTGAAACTGCTGGGGTACATGGGTGTTTGCCACCCTACATCGACCGGAGCGATCGATGAAATGATTTGCTGTTTGAACGCATGGTCTGGCGTTCTGGAAACTAGACTCGCCGTTTCTTACGGGGGCGACAGCCGTTGTGCGGAATCGGTGTGACATCTTCAATTAACTTCACATTCAAGCCGGCTGCTTGAAGTGAGGTGATTGCACTTTCCCTGCCTGAGCCAGGGCCTTTGACGCGAACCTCGACATCCCGCATCCCAAATTTCGATGCTTTCTCAGCGGCCTGCTGGGCGGCACATTGGCCTGCAAATGGCGTGCTTTTTCGGCTTCCTTTGAAGCCGCTCGTACCAGCACTGGCCCAACAAAGCGTATCGCCTTTGGGATCCGTAATCGTCACGGTTGTGTTGTTAAAGGTCGCGTGAACGTGTGCAATGCCGTTGGAGACATTGCGACGAACGCGTTTCTTTTTATTTGACTTTGCCACAGCAAAGGGTCTCTGGAAAATTGGAAATCGGGATGTAAGAAACAGTGTGGAATGCGAATTAACGCAAGTCCTTGACGCCTTTTTTGCCGGCAACCGTCTTCCGCGGGCCTTTACGGGTGCGAGCATTGGTCTTGGTACGCTGACCACGAACCGGCAAGCCATTGCGATGACGCATTCCGCGATATGACCTGATGTCTCGCAACCGCCCCACGTTTTGAGCCAATTGGCGACGCAGCGGCCCTTCGACCGTGTAATCACGCTCTAGCAATGCAGCAATCCGACCAAGTTCATCCTCATGGATGTCACTTGCCGCTCTCGCAGGGTCAATTTCCAATTTCTCACACACCTCCCGAGCACTATGCAGTCCAATGCCATAGAGGTAGGTGAGCGAATATTGAATTTGTTTGTCGTTTGGAATATCGACGCCCATCAAACGGGGCATAACCGGACTCCGGTGAGAAGGTCTATTATTATTGGGGCAAAGGAAAAGCGGCCTTCGGTAGCAAAACGGCCAACGCTTCGACTAACAATCCAGAAATATACCGACCGGCCCCCTATTTGCTCAATGGGGACAGGGCATCATTTTCCGCAAGAATTTCGTCGAATCAGTCTTAGAAACTCGGTTGGCACGTCGTCCCGCTTACTTGCGGGGACAGAAGTGTGTTCGATGACCTCAAACTCCGATAGGTCAATCGCCAATTTTGTGTCACCTTCTACCGTCGACCAGACCCTAGTCAGGCATAATTCGCTGCAATGGGGCAACATTTGACGATAAATTTCCGCCCCACCTACCACAAAACAGTGGTCTTGTCCCGCCATCTGGAGCGCTTTTTCAGGGCTTGAGGCACGCTCGACACCCTCGGCGGACCAAGTTGTGTTCCTGGTGACCACCACGGTTCGCCTGCCGGGAAGGGGGCGGCCGATGGAATCGTAGGTGCGTCGACCCATGATTAGCACCCCTCCCATTGTGATCTGCTTGAATCGTTGTAGGTCGCTCCTGAGTCGCCATGGCATGCCACCATTGAGCCCAATTACCCCGGTCGGCGTCATTGCCACCACGGCGGTTACCCGAGATTCGCGTTTGGTTTGCGGTGCGGTCTCAGTCAAACGGCCACCGGAGCCTTGATTCGAGGGTGAGGGTCGTAGTCAGTCAGCGTGAAGTCGTCATATGCAAAGCCATTAACTGAATCTGGCCGAGCATTGATCTGCATGTTGGGCAGCGGTCGAGGGTGTCGCGAGAGTTGCTCACGAGCTTGGTCGAAATGGTTGCGGTACAAGTGTACATCACCCAAGGTGTGGACAAATTCGCCCGGTTTCAGTCCAGTTACCTTCGCCATCATCATCGTTAGCAGTGCGTAGCTGGCAATGTTGAATGGCACGCCGAGAAATAAGTCGGCGCTGCGTTGGTAAAGTTGACAGGAAAGTCGGTCCCCGGCGACGTAGAACTGGAACAGCAGGTGGCATGGTGGAAGTGCCATGTCCGCGACATCGGCGACATTCCAAGCAGACACGATTAAACGTCTGGATTGTGGATTCGTGCGGATTTCCTTTTCTACCTCGGCGATCTGGTCGATTGCTGCACCATCGGGAGTTTGCCAGGAACGCCATTGGTGCCCGTAAACCGGTCCAAGTTCTCCGTTTTCGTCGGCCCACTCGTCCCAGATTGTGACACCATTATTGGTCAGCCATTTGATATTGGTGTCTCCTTTGAGGAACCACAATAATTCGTAGATAACCGACCTGAGATGGACTTTCTTGGTCGTGAGCAGTGGAAAGCCTTGCGAAAGATCGAATCGCATTTGCCGACCGAAAAGTCCTCGAGTCCCCACGCCGGTTCGGTCATCCCTATCGAGACCATGGCTGAGAACTTCGTCGAGCAATTGAATATAGTTGCGCATGAATCACACCAGATGCGGTTGTCCACATTCGAGGACTAGGTTTGGCGACACCAGTCGATGGTCCAGTGTCGGTCGCTGGTCATTTGAACGTGATCTTCCGGGATGCCAAGGCCCCTCGCAATGTTCCTGATTTCATTCAGCGTGAGGGCGGCGTGCAAGGACTGACGGAAAAGTTGTTGGCCATTCTCGCTTTCCTCGGGGCAATAGGCGGCAACCTGAGCTTCGATCTCCTCTTGGTTTTCTGGGCGAGCTAGATCCCGGATGAAGATTCGGCCACCTTTGCGTGTCAGTCGCACTGCGACCTCCAACCCTTTCTGAGGTTGGTCGAGGTGATGCAGCAAGCTGTTGCTGATCACGGTATCTGCCATCCCATCCTCATACATTTCCATGCATTCGACCTGGACGTGATTTAGCGAGATTTGTCCAAGGCAGCCCGCAATGTCGATTTCCCGTTTTGCGATTTCAAGCATTTCCACCTCGCCATCGGTGGCGATGACCTCGTATTCCGTGGAGCGTTGGCAGAGTTCGATCGGGATCCCTGCTGGGCCGCAGCCCAGGTCTACCACCAACGGTCCGGTTGGTCCCGTGAGTAATTCATCGACAAACTGTCGGTTGACAGCGGAGTGATCCATCGCGTGATATTCCGCGGCTTCCTCGCTGGGGCTGAAAATATCGGGTTCGGGTGTCCTATCCATTTGTCCTGCCAGATGATCAAGGGATCAGGCTGCTGAGAGCCATGTTGCCAACTGATTTGCGGGAGGCGGCGAGTATTTTGTCCTCGGGAAACCGATTGCCGTCCCGTTCTGAATGACCGTGTAACCGTTACGGAACTGCCAAAAGCATGCACAGATTGGAATCGGTGGCTAGTACCGTATCGCCAGCAAATGCCACAACTCGAAGGACGAACGATATTTGTCTATTTCAAAAACACCGATTTGCGATGTGCTATTCGTTCCACACTTCGATTAGAATTCGGATCCCATCCCTGCGATCGCGCCCGACCCGGGACGCTGCGATTGTTGATTTGCCCCACTGTCCCGATTCCCCACTGTCCCGATTCCCCACTGTCCCGATTCCCAATGGATTTCAAAGTCATGCGTTTTGCCCGTACCGCTTTGTTCGCTTCTGCTCTGCTTGGATTTATCGCTGTTGCTGGCTGGAAACTTGTCGAGCCAACCGGCGAGCAGATGAGGACATTCGCCAATTCATTCATTTCCACACTGAGTGATGAACAAAAGTCTGTTGCTCTGATGCCCTACGATTCTCCCCAGCGAGTTGATTGGCATTTTATCCCCAAGAAGACCCGGAAAGGTCTGGTGATCAGCGACATGAATGCCGCGCAACGGACTGCTGCGTTGCGGATGGTGCGAGCAGCATTGAGCGAGGCTGGTTACGACAAGGCGAACAAAATCATGCTACTTGAGGGCGTGCTGCGAGAGTTGGAGGGTGAAAAGAGTAACTGGGCCCGTGACCCTCAAAAGTATTACGTGACCATCTTTGGAACGCCGAGCAATACCAAGGCTTGGGGTTTAAGTTTCGAGGGGCATCACTTGTCATTGAACTTTGTCTGTCGTGACGGGCGAATTGTCGATAGCACACCGCAGTTCTTTGCTGCGAACCCGGGCACGATCATGAATGATGTCTCGGGCCCATTGGGCAAGGGGACGCGCGTACTGCGGAAAGAAGAGGACCTGGCGTTCCAGTTCGTGAATTCCTTGAATGAAACGCAAAGTAAGCAGGCGATCATTGCCTCACGAGCCTTAAAAGAAATTCGTTTCGCTGGAGAGGCTCAGGCGATTGTTGGTGAGCCCGAGGGAATTGCTCAAGCCAACTTAAATGCCGAACAAAAGGCATTGTTGAAAGAATTGGTTGACCTCTACGTTAACGCTGTTGCCAATGGCGTTGCCAAGCAGCGGAGTGATTTGATTGAGAAAGATGGCTGGGGTGATGTGCATTTTGCGTGGGCCGGGGCGACGAAACCAGGAATCGGGCATTACTACCGTATCAGAGGAGCCAGGTTCCTGATTGAGTTTGCAAACACTCAGGCTGATGCTGCTGGAAATCCGGCGAACCACATCCACTGTGTTTGGAGAGATCTGAGCGGCGACTTTCACTTGCCAAACAAGTAACAGCACGCGACTCAAAACTGAGGAACCCTCGCGAGGGTGCGACGGCTCGTTGTAACCAGGCATCGCTTGGTTGCGGGAGGCATGTCGATCCGCGTGCTCTCCATTTTTTGTCATGAAAGTGTGCCGATTTTCCCGAGCCGAAACCTAATGGATGACTTTGTCTCAAGGGGTTGATTCGCTGCCAACACGGTTTACTTCTTTTACCTTCCAAGTTCGATTGCAGTGTCGGGAACCGTTTTTTGGTCTTGATCTCTGATGATCGGCGGAAGTTCGGAGATTCGGGGTTGCTTATGCCAACCGGGGTCTGTGCGACTTTCTAGACTTTCGAAGACAGCAAATATTCATTATTCGATGGCAGGTAAATCAGTGATTGCTCTGGTCAAATATCTTCACAAACGTTGGGAGAATTGGTGTGGCGATCATGAAATGGAATTAATGATTCGTAGGCACCTGACGGATAATGGGTTTTTTGGCGGAACTGCCCAGTTGCGGAATGTTCGCTTGGTTGCTGTGAAGCGACCCGGTTGGCTGCAGGTTTTCCGGTTCGATGCTACGGTCCGGGTTAGACCGGCAGAGGGGGCATGCGTGGGGGTGGAGCCGGCGGCTGAGTACCGGGAAGTCTTTGGATTGGTCAAAGATGATATTCGCCACCAAGGCAACTCGGTGCGATTTTTCGAGGAAGAACAGGAACGTAGAGAACTGTTCACCCTATGGAGCGAGGGGCTGATCTGCTTGCGCGGTGCCCACGGGCTCTCGGTGCGTTAGAATCGCGGGAGTCCGCATCGCCCCAGCAGGGGTCGATTCAGTTCGATCCAATCACCGATTTGAGCGTAGAATCTTTAAATAACCCCGGTCGTCCACTGACGGACTCAGAGCCGTGAAGAACTCCGGCCGAAAACTGTGTCTTGTCTGGGCCAACAACGTCCGGGTCAATAACCGTTAATTACAAAGAATGATGAATGCGTAACGCACTGCTCACACGTCACATTGCGGTCACGACGCTGATCGTCTTAGCACCTGGCAGCTTTCTGTGGGCCCAGGGAAAGCCCTCGGATGATTCTGCAACCGCAACGGTTGCTGAAGTCGATGGTAACGCGAAGGCCGATGAGAACGAATCTGTGTTGCTGTCGAAGACACGGCAGTTGACTTTCGAGGGGCGACGGGCCGGTGAGGGATACTTCAGCGGAGATGGTTTGCGGATGGTGTTCCAAAGCGAGCGTGATCCGGCAAATCCGTTCTATCAAATCTATGTCACTGATTTTGAGACAGGCGATATCGAGAAAGTGTCGCCTGGATACGGCAAAACAACGTGCGCTTGGATTCATCCATCGGGTGATCGCGTTCTATATTCGAGTACTCAGGAGGATCCGGAAGCCCGCCAGAAACAGGAAGCAGAAATCGCGTTGCGGGAGAGCGGGAAACAGCGGCGTTATGCCTGGGACTATGACAACCAGTTTGAGATATATGCGAAAGAACTGAAGGATGGCAGCTTTCAGCGATTGACCCATGCGAAGGGATATGATGCCGAGGGCAGCTACAGCCCTGATGGCAACCTGATTGCTTTTGCCTCGAATCGTAACGCGTTCACTCGCAAGTTGACGGAACGTGAACAGCAGCAGTTCGAGATTGACCCAGCGTCGATGATCGACATCTTTATCATGAATGCTGACGGAACGAATGTCAGACAGTTGACTGATGTGGCTGGTTACGACGGTGGTCCTTTTTTCTCTCCGGACGGCAAAAGGATTTGTTGGCGTCGGTTCTCTGAAGATGGAGCAACTGCTGAAGTTTACTCGATGACAATCGACGGCACTGATGTCAAACGCTTGACCAATATTGGAGCCATGAGTTGGGCTCCGTACTATCACCCCAGTGCTGACTACCTCATCTTCACAACCAACAAGCACGGGTTCGGCAACTTCGAGTTGTACCTGGTCCGTGCTGATGGTCAGGGTGAGCCAGTTCGGGTCACCAACACTGATGGTTTTGACGGTCTGCCGGTGTTCTTGCCGGATGGAAAAAGATTGTCGTGGACTTCAACACGCACGTCTTCCAAGCAGTCACAGATTTTCATGGCTGACTGGGATGACTCGGCAGCACGACGTTTACTGAAAATTGGTGTAGACGCGGATGATGAAGATCGATCGGCTGCTTTGGCGGCGGCGAATTCCTCGAAGCCTGAATTCCTGCCGATTGACTCCATGCGTCATGTTGATTTTCTGACGCGGCCTGAACTGGGAGGGCGTTTGACTGGTACCGAGGGAGAGAAGCGAGCGACTGCTTATGTCGCCGCCTACCTCGAAAGTCTCGGATTCAAGCCGGCAGGTGAGAATGGGACGTTTTTCCATTCGTTTGACTTCCCCGCCGGTTCAACGCTGACTGATGCGAATCAGATGGCTGTCTCGGGAAAAAAGCTCGAACTTAACAAAGACTGGCGACCGTTGTCTTTTTCAAAAGATGGTGATACCGGTGAGACCGGTATCGTCTTCGCCGGCTATGGCATGCAAATTCCCGCAACCGATGGGACGCCGGAGTACGACAGTTACGTCCACCTCGCTGTGGGTGGGCAATGGGTGATGGTCTTTCGGGACATGCCCCAGGATATCACGGCAGAGCAGCGTCAAAAGATGGCTCGTTACACTTCCCCCCGACGCAAAGCATCCATCGCCCGCGATTTGGGAGCGAAGGGAATTATCTTTGTCTCCGGACCTACCAGTAAGGTAAAGGATGACTTGATTCGCTTCGATCAGGCAGCCTCGCAGGCCAGCGTTAGCATCGCTGCAGTCTCGATCAGTAACGAAGTGGCAAAGCAAATCTTCCGGGCTGCTGATCAGGACTTGGCAAAAACTCAGAAGGAACTCGACGATGGTTCGTTGCAATTGGGTTTTCCACTGCAGAAAGCCAAGGCATCGGCAACTGTGGGGATTGAGCGAAAACGTGGCACTGGAAGAAACGTCGTCGCGAGGATGACCGCCGGCCCCGAGGTGAACAGCGAGGCACCTGTTCTGATTTTGGGAGCACACATTGATCACCTGGGTACCGGAGGTGGAGGCAGTAGTTTGGCCAAGGATGATGAACGTGACCAAGTCCATGTTGGTGCAGATGATAACGCCAGCGGTGTCGCGGCCATGTTAGAGATCGCTCAGTACCTTGCCGCCGAGAGAAAGTCAGGTCGGCTCAAGCCAAAACGCGATATGTTGGTTGCCGCTTGGAGCGGAGAGGAACTGGGGCTTTTTGGCTCTCAGGCTTTCGTGAATGACTATTACAAACTCTATCCCGATGCCCCGCACCCACCAAAGGCAACCGGCAAAGAAGCAGAAGCGGCTGCTCAAGCACACGCGCATGGAACGACGACTGACGCGGAGCCGTTGACGACTGCGATTGCTGCCTACATGAACCTCGATATGGTCGGCAGGCTAAGGGAAAAACTGGTGATCCAAGGGATCGGATCTTCGCCGGGATTCGCGAGCGAAGTACAAAGGCGGAATCTGCCAGTCGGACTGGAATTGCAGCTGGATAAAACCAGTACCAGATTACCAACGGATGCCTCTGCTTTTGTGGCTCGCGATGTTCCTATCCTGTCAGCCTTTACTGGGGCTCACGAGGATTATCACACGCCCCGTGATACTCCCGATAAGCTGAACTATGAAGGTGTGGCTGATATCGCACGCCTGTTCGCACTCATTGGCCGTGGGTTCCTGACAAGCACCACTCCGCCCGAGTTTAAACTTGAGGAAGGCGAGGCACAGCGGGATGCCCCGCGAGCAAGACTGACAGCTTACATGGGAACGATTCCAGATTATGTGGCTGGCGACATCAAGGGACTGAAACTGAGCGGTGTTGCCGGTGATGGCCCCGCGGCCAAAGCGGGGGTCCGTGGGGGGGACATTATCGTCAATCTGGCGGGTCGGAAAATTGAAGACATCTACGACTACACCTACGCGATTGAGGCTTTGAAAATCGGTGAAGAAGTGCAGATCGTCGTTCAGCGCAGAGAAAAGACGGTCACCATGAAGGTGACGCGAACGTCTCGGGATTGAGATTTACAACCACTCATTAGGATTTAGCCAGTCCGGGACAAGATAGTGCGCGTTCAAGCGAATAAAGAAGAGGATTGTGCACCCATGCATTGATTTTTAACGGGAATGGTCCGGCAATTGCCTGTCAGTGCAAGGTGAGTCAGTCGGACTGTCGTTTTTGCGATGGAGTTGCCATTTGATGTTTTCAATGAGGAATCGCCATGTTTTTTGATCCTATCTACTTCTTGTTTATCATTCCTCCCTTGTTGCTGGGGTTCTATGCGCAGTGGAAGGTTAAATCATCTTTCGCGGCGATGAGCAAGGTTCGAGCACGGATGACTGGTGAACAGGCTGCGCGTCGTATGCTGGACAGTGCTGGACTGTCCGATGTGGAAATCGAGCAAGTCAATGGCCACTTAAGTGACCACTATGACCCGCGGTCAAAGGTGCTACGGCTAAGTCCTGATGTTTACAACGGTCAGTCGATGGCGGCTGTTGGGGTCGCCTGTCACGAAGCAGGGCACGCGTTTCAGGATGCGAAAGGTTACGCGCCTCTTGCCATCCGGAATTTGGCGGTGCCAGCGGCCAACTTCGGCTCGAGTGCTGGCATGACGCTGTTGTTTGTTGGCTTGATTTTCAGTTTCAAGCCACTGGCATTGATTGGTTTGCTGCTGTTTGCGTGTGTGGTCTTTTTTCAATTGGTGAATCTGCCGGTGGAATTCAATGCCAGCAGTCGCGCTCGTGAGGAACTGGTTTCTCAGGGAATCATTGCAGGCAACGAGGAACAGTATATTGCCAAGGTCCTGAATGCCGCGGCACTGACTTATGTTGCGGGAACGCTGCAGTCGGTCATGACGTTGCTTTATTTCGGGATGCGGGTGTTTGGTAATCAACGATAACGTGCCTTTAGAGTTCGCACGGCAAAAACTGGTTCGGCTCCGGTTGCCAGCTAGTTAGCCGGCATGACGTGATCGTTGCCTGGCTGCGACCGACTAGACCTGTGTCCTAGTCATTGGGCTATTAGCCTTCGTTAGCCCTCGCCGCTGTCAAACCAGTCCAGCCCCAAATCCAATGAGGTTGCTTGGTGCGTCAGTGCACCACTACTGATACGGTCAACGCCGGTGGCAGCGATCTCAGGCAGGGTGTCAATGCGTACGTTACCCGATGCTTCCAATTCGACCGGGGATTTCATCTCATCCCGAATGGCAACTGCTTTACAGAGTTGGGCGATGGGAAAATTGTCAAGCAGGATGATGTCAGGTTTTGTTGGCAGCACCTCCTGGAATTGTTCGAGGCAATCGACCTCGATTTCGACAATGGTCGGAGCAGACAGGTGTTCTACTTTGGAACCTTGCCAACGCAGGGCCCGTTGCGTGGCCGCACTGGCGGTGATCGGCCCCTTTGTGCCTCCTGCCAGTGCCAGGTGGTTGTCCTTGATTAGAAAACCATCGTAGAGCCCACTGCGGTGGTTGTGCGCGCCACCGCAGTGCACTGCGTATTTTTCAAGTAGTCGCCAGCCTGGTGTGGTCTTTCGCGTGTCATAGAGTCTTGCCGGTGAATCCCCGATGGCGGCGACATAGCTTGCGGTAAGGCTAGCAATGCCACACAGCCTACTGAGGATATTCAAAATGGTCCGTTCACTGGTGAGCAGGTCACGCACGCTGCCTTGCAGAGTGGCGATTGGTTCGCCGGGTATCAGTAACTGTCCATCTGAGAGCGTGATTTCTAAGTCGAGATCGGCATCAAATTCGTCGACGATCCATTCCAAGGTTGCCAAGCCGGCGCAGATTCCTTTTTCACGCGGTACGATGTGGCAACCACCCCGCTGTTCTGGCTCAATCAGGCATACGGTTGTCCAGTCGAGTGAGTCACGGAGATCTTCAGCGATCGAAAGTCGAACCAGTGATCGCAAGTCACCCTCGAGCAAAGCGTTGGCTGTGACTGTTTGATAGTCAGCGGTTGGTTTGCCGGACGTTTCGTTGCTCATTGGAATTCGCGTCAGTGGGGAAAAATCGGGGAACCGGATGGCATCGATGAAGAGTCCCGTTATCCATTGATACGGAGGGACCACTCAGCGGGCCAACGTTGATCCCGATGGGTACGCAGGAAATAATACCGCAGGGCAGGCCCGATTCTGGTGTGAAGGGGTCGAGTCGGGCAACCCGTGAGACGACAACGGCAGCGAAAACAGTGGAACTTCACCGCTTTGAGCACGGTAGGGGTGCTTGATAGCGAGGCGGTGGACGGACTTAGATCAATGGCGGGGGCACACAAGATGGTGGAAGAACGTCTCTTGAGCGATTCAGCTTTCCAGCAGCGGTCGGTCCAGTTGACGATTGTGGCTGCGATCTCCTGTGGAATTCTCGGTATCCAGTATTCCCGGTGGGTGGCACAGCCACCGCGGGGCCGCCAAGTTTTGGAAGCAATTCACACTGGGACGGGCATCAGCGGATCAAGAAAGTCATCGTCGAGCAGACGGAGCCACCGCAGTCCTTGGTTGGTGGAGATCAATTTGAATTCCGCCGACGTCATGGAACTCGCCCTGATGCCTGGGGTCGGGCCTGTTCTGGCGAGTCGAATTGTGGAGGATCGTCACGAGCGAGGTCGCTTCAAATCGGTAGAGGATTTGTTGCGGGTTCACGGCATTGGTCCCAGAAAGTTGGCTGAGATTCGAATGATGGCCGTAGTCGATCAATGAGGTGTCTTGACCCCTGAGACTTTGTGCCATCGTTCACCCGTCGGCCATCGGGGGTTTTAGCCTCCTACGAGTTGACTCGTCACTTCGCTAGGATGAAGCAGTTGCGGGTTTGACCGACCTTTGCTCCCGTCTCTGTCTCTACTGTAAACGGATCGTTCTTGATGCCAACATCAGACAACAGCAAGAGTGGCACTGATTTGCATGCAGAATTGGAACCTGCCCATTTCCATTTGCAGCAACCGTTTGAACCGGCCGGTGATCAACCCCAGGCCATTGACTCGCTTACGCGTGCATTCAAGGCAGGCCGCAGTTCGCAGGTGCTGCTTGGGGCAACCGGAACGGGTAAGACATTCACGATGGCGAATGTAATTGCCAATCTCGGGCGTCCTGCCCTCGTGCTCAGTCATAACAAGACTTTGGCGGCACAGTTGTACGGTGAATTCAAAGAGTTCTTTCCAGAGAACGCTGTTCACTATTTTGTGAGTTACTACGACTACTATCAGCCTGAGGCCTATATTCCGCAACGTGATGTTTACATAGAAAAAGATTCCTCCATCAATGAAGAGATTGATCGATTGCGGTTGGCAACGACGAGTTCGTTGGTGAGTCGTCGTGATGTTATTGTCGTGGCTTCGGTAAGCAGTATTTATGGTCTGGGTTCCCCCAAGGACTACAAAGAATTGATCGTACCCTTGCACCGCGGTGAAAAAACTCGCCGCGATCATCTGCTTTTGAAACTGGTGGATGTCTTGTACGAACGCAATGACGTTGCTTTTGAACGAGGGAAATTCCGTGTGCGGGGAGATTCCATTGAGTTGTGGCCAAGTTACGAGGAGTTCGCTTATCGTATTGAAATGTGGGGAGACGAGATCGAACAAATTTCGATAATCAAGCCCGTTTCTGGAGAGACGATCCGGACATTGGATCACGTTTATATTTATCCCGCGCGGCACTTTGTCATGCCCGAAAGTCGCATTCAAACCGCACTGCGGGGGATTCGCGAAGAGTTGGCGCAACAGTTGGAGACGTTTCAGTCGCAGGGGAAATTGCTGGAGGCGCAGCGACTGTCTGCCCGGACGCGTTTTGATCTGGAAATGTTAGCGGAAGTGGGGCACTGTCCGGGGATCGAAAACTACAGTCGCCCTCTCTCCGGAAAACTGCCGGGCTCGACTCCCGACACGCTTTATGATTTCTTTCCAGATGATTTCATTACATTCGTTGATGAATCGCACGTCACAGTACCGCAAGTTCGTGCCATGTACGCGGGCGACAGGAGTCGCAAAGAAACCTTGGTCAGTCATGGTTTTCGGTTGCCAAGCGCGTTGGACAATCGGCCCCTGAAATTTGACGAGTGGGAAACGCGTACGGCGCAGATTTGTTTTGTCAGTGCGACCCCCAGTGACTACGAATTGGAACGTACCAAAGGCGAAGTAGTAGAGCAGATCATTCGACCCACAGGCCTGCTGGATCCAGTGGTTGAGGTTGTCTCGGCGCGTGGCCAAGTTAAACATCTGCTTGAACAGATTCGAGAAAGAGCGGAACGGCAGGAACGGGTACTGGTCACTGCCCTTACCAAGCGACTTGCGGAAGACCTAGCGACATTTTTCCAAGAACAAAATGTACGCTGCCGCTGGTTGCACAGTGAGCTGAATGCTTTTGAACGCGTCGATCTGTTGCAGGAATTACGGGCAGGCAGCTTCGATTGTCTAGTGGGGGTGAACCTGCTCCGCGAAGGGCTCGACTTGCCGGAAGTTTCACTGGTGGCGATTTTGGATGCCGATAAAGAGGGCTTCCTCAGAAGCGAAACAAGTCTTGTGCAAACGATTGGTCGTGCTGCGAGAAACGCGAACTCCAAGGTCATCCTGTACGCCGATAGAGTCACAAACGCAATGAAGTTGGCGATGGATGAAACCGAAAGGCGAAGGTCGATTCAGCAGGCTTACAACGAAAAGCATGGAATTACCCCTGCGACAGTGCGAAAGAAAATTTCCGCCAGTATCGAGGCTGAGGCTGACAAGTGGAAAAAGAACACTGCGGCGGCTCAGGGTGAGTCCGAAGCGGTTTACATCACCGTCGAATATGTCGATGCTCTGGAACGGGACATGCTGGCAGCAGCCGAAGCGTTGGAATTTGAGCGAGCGGCATCGCTCCGCGACCGCGTCCTGCAACTGAAGGGGAATATTGGCAAACCTTTGGCCGATATTGAACTGGAAAAACCAGCAGAGAAATCGTCTGGTCAGCAGCGAAAGCGACGCAAAGGCATCAAGCCAGGTGGGCGTACCAAGGTGCCTCGACCGAAACGAGGGTGAGCGCGTCGGATAACTCAGGCAGCTTTGTTTTGTCGTTTCAGTTGTTTACGGAGACGACGTCTCTCAGCTTTGTTCATGGATGTCCAGTCAATGGTGTCGGTATCGACCGACTGTTCTTCAGAGCCTTCATGTTCTGTTCGCTCAAGCACTTGTTCGTTCATTGGTCGAGGCTTGGATGAATTTGTCTGGTCTGCTGATTCCGAGGCGATCGTGTCTTTCTTTCGACGCCAGCCCAACAGTCCCTTTCGTGCTTGCCCCCCCGAGGCTTGTTTTGATGTGGATGCAACGTTTGGGTGATTCGATGTGTTGTCATGATCGCCGGTGGTTGATTTTGGCTTGAGCCGCAGCGAAGAACGTTGGCGTTTTTTCTTGGAATCGTCCTTCGGTGATTGGCTTGCCTGTGTTTTGGTCTTGGCATCGGTTTCGGATTTGCTTGCTGCAGGTTTTGCCTTGCGCAGCCCGAACCATCGACGTTTCATTCCCGGAACAACCTTTGACGATGATTCATTGTCATCTTTCACTGCGTCGCGGTCCGGTTCGGTATCCCGGTCGTCAGCATCGACCGGTGCTTTTCGTTGGCGTTTCTCTTTTGATTTTCCGTTGGCGTCTGAAGTGCCTTGTGGCCTCCATCCGCGTTTCGGGGTTGCGTCAGAATGTTCCCCTGACGGGTTCTCGTCAGTTTCGGCTTCCCGTGTCTGAAACAGATTCAGACGCAGTTGATGAAAACGATCCATCAAGGAACCTTCTTCGACTTGCTTGACTTCCCGATATAGCATCCGCAGGTAAGCGAGCATGGCGATCAAGAGTGATGTGCAGCCGAGCATCGGCGTCGTGGTCGCCATCGTCCAGTAACCAATGGATTCAACTTTCAGAATGTTCCATTTGACAGCTTCGGGAATCGCGAACATGACACAGCTGACCAGCAACATGACCAGAGCTGTTCGGCAACGCCGTATCTCGGCGACCATCCTCAACGCCAGGACGGCACCACCAAAGGTCACGACCAGTCGTATCCAATCACTTCCTGCCAGAGCAACCCGCTTGCCGAATCCAGCATCGAGAATCGCCCCACCCCACTCAAGCATTGAAACCAGAGAATTGACACTTGCCAGAATGGTCACGACAACCACAAGTCGCCAGAGTCGATAATGCCCACGGAAATCGTCGTTTCGGTAGCGGCGCAACTGGTAGGTCATCAAAGCAATTCCCGCCGTGACGCAAAGCATTGCCACCATGCACCATCGTCCGAAACTGTCTGGTCGATCGAGACGTAAAGGTCGAGCAATCGTGGGCTGCGTGGAAAGTGAGGGCAATGCAATGGCAGCGTAGTGAGCGATGCACAGGGTAGTCGCAAGGATGCCCAGGCAACCGGCGACCAGAATCATCGAACGTCGCCGAATGGGTACCAGCGAGAACCAACGACCACGAATACGGCGATGCACACGCGATCCATACGCGGTTTGAGGACATCGTGCTTCACGTAGTTTCTCTGTTTCACGGCGACTCGTTTTTGTCGCGGATGCATGATCGGCTTGTTGCGCCGAATACAGCACGCGGCGGCGTCGGTCGTTAGTGCGGCGCCCTTGCTGCATGGCTCTCTGGCGTTCCTTATGTGTCTCGGATCATTCATTGCGGTGATTGCATTCTCGATCCTGATCCGTCGTTCATCGGACTTCGGTAAGGAATGCAAGTCTGCACGTTAGGAAAATGCCGTCACCAAAGTCAATCGAACTCCAGTTGCTATCAATGCATGGAATTCAATTCAGTGGCGTTTCAGGAGAGAGCCCACTGGAAAAAGAACGCTCAGAAGAGAACGCTCAGTATGGCGATCACGATGATCATGGCTCCGGCCGTGACCTTTCCCAAGGTCCCAATGGTTCTGCCCCAGAAGGCTGCATGCCCGATGGGCAGGCTTTCCCGCCATGATCGGCCGTTGGACCACTCGCCTAACATGGCACCCAGCGTGGCACCCAATCCCCCGAACAGAATGGCGGCGAGGACTTGTCCAACGATAGGCACAGGCAAACCGACCACGGCTCCGAGGATTGCTCCGCACATCGAACCAACCATTGCCAGCAGTGTTGCTTTACGGCTTGCGCCCGCTTTTTGCGCACCCAGAGCACCGGCAACGAATTCGAATACCTCCCCAATCAGAGCAAACGAAAAGGCTGCGATGACCGGGATGTAACCGATGGACGCATTGCTGTCTTGGGGCCCCAGAAACGCGTAGCCAAGCAAGAGTGCGACAGCCACCCAGTTTCCAGGTAGGGCAATCAGATTCCCGGCCCACGCAACCACGCACAGCAAAACCAGAGCGATCGCGGCTAGAACCGTTCCGGTTGGTTCCAACCAACCGATCCAAGTAGTCGATGTTGCCAAGGTAGAAACGAGAGGGGGCGGGGTGAGGACGCCGAGATAAATTGCACCCGGGTCGGGCCAGCCAACACCAAACGTGTTAAAAATCATAGAGGATTCCATCTGTTGTGAGTTGATTCTGGTCGTCGAGCGGTCAGATTGAAGTCAATCAACGTAAAATCACAGGTTCATTGCTGAGATTTGGGCATCGGTTCCCTCTTCAGATGGTGGTTAGCCACGAATGGGTGAACCCCTAAGGGTCGTAGAGGTGTCGGCAATAACATGCTTGGCAATCTGTACCGTTCAAGTCATCTATAATTCGCTGATCTTGGCACCAAGAATCAGGTAATGCGTTTGGGTTGTAACATGGGTTTGCCGTCCCCATGACCATCTGTTCTTCAGGTGAAACGGTTGTTTGCCACGCGTTTTCTCTATCGGTATACGAGGGATCAGAGCGACCATGTTACAGAGTGTTTTGGAAACAAATGTGCTGGTGTTGAATCGTTTTTACATGGCGGTTCGCGTTGTAAATGTGCGTCGAACCTTCACTCTGCTGTACTGCGGCTGCGCAGAAGTCATTGAAAACGAGAACGGCCATTACGCCGGTTATGACTTTGAAAGTTGGTGTGAGTTGAGTCAGATGACCTCGGTTGAAAAACACGAGGGCGAGGAATATATCCGCACGGTGAACTTCGAATTGCGCGTGCCGCGGATCGTCCGTTTGATTCGTTTTGACAGGATGCCGATGCAATCTGTCCGTTTCAATCGCAAAACCCTGTTCGCCCGGGATGATCATACCTGCCAGTACTGTGGAAGAAACGAACCCGTTCTCAAGCTAAGTTTGGATCACGTTATTCCGCGATCCCATGGTGGTCGCACGACTTGGGAGAATATTGTCTGTTGCTGCCTCAGGTGCAATAGTCGCAAGGGAGGTCGTACGCCGAAGGAAGCAAGAATGCAATTGCTTTCCCGTCCGGAAAAGCCGCGCGTGAATCCCATGCTGGCACAATCGGTTGAGGATCCGAGGTATGAGTGCTGGAAGACATTTCTTCCTGCTGTCGGCTAACATGCGATTTGAGTCAGGCCAAAACATGAAAGAGCCCGGCAGTCCTGAGGCTGCCGGGCTCTTCGTGCTGGAGAACTAAATCAGAGACGGTCGCTGACATGACTGCTGACATGACAACTGTCCAGTTGCTAAATGCGGCGATCAACTGCGATCGGTCGCATGGGCGACTTTGGGTGGATTGCAATCGGAAAAGCAGTTTTGTGGGGCACCCGCTTGTGATCACTGATCCGCCAGTGGTTCCTTCTTTTCTGTGATCACTTCGCAGTCACCTGATTCGGATTTGGTGGCGTTCAATTCGAGGTAACTCTTCCATTCGTCCGGCAAATTGTCCTCATGGAAAATGGCTTCCACGGGGCATTCTGGAACACAGGCTTCACAGTCAATGCATTCTTCGGGGTGGATATAGAGCATCTGGTCGCCTTCGTAGAAGCATTCCACGGGGCATACAACCACGCAATCGGTGTATTTGCATCCTGAGCAGGGCTCGGCTACGACGTGCGTCATGAATCAGACCTTTCTTAGCTATTCAAATCAGGCGAATGGACAACTGCCGTCAATCCGGTCGGTGGACATCGGTAAATATATCGTCCGGGCAAGCGGCGAACTCTACCTCAAACGGCCCATTGTGATGACTTGGTAGCATTCTGACGATTGGGCAAGCTGCATCGCCAGTCTGATTTTCAGGATCTGCGAAAAGGAGCCAGAAAAGCGACGACTTATGCTGGCCCGAATATTTTGTCACTATTCTAGATTGTGTTGTTACTTCCTGTTGATCCCGAAAAAACCAAGACGCCGAGAATCAAGTCGTGACGGTTTCTGACCAACCCATTCCGCTTCGGCTAAAACCCACGCGGCAATTCCCCTTTCTCGCCCGTCATCCTTGGGTCCATGCGCACGCGTTGGCCGAGGATGGCCATGATTTGACTTGCGGACAGGTGGTCGATTTACTCGATCACGATGGCAACTGGCTGGCTCGCGGGTTACTGAATCCGGCTAGTCGGCTAAGGATCAGATTGTACGCCTTCGATGCTGCGATACAGATCGATGACGATTTATGGCGTGCCAGGATTGATGCTGCGTTCAAACGAAGGCGTTTGGCGGACCCACTGGACGAGCATGGAGCGGAAAGGCTTCTTTTCAGCGAGTCAGATTTAATGAGTGGCTTAATCGTTGATCGTTACGCAGATTGCTTGGGGGTCCAATTTACGTCAGGCGGGTTGCTGAGGTGGCGAGATTCAATTTTGGACTACCTGAAGAGTTGTCTAGACGCTCGTTCGGTGGTCGCCCGGATTGATCCCAAAACGGCCAAGCACGAGGGAGTTGAAGTCACTGAGACATGTATTGGAGAGGCGGTCACCTCTAGTATCGCCTATCGCCAAAATGATCTGGATCTGCTGGTCGATCTGCAAAGTGGTCAAAAAACCGGCGGTTTCCTTGATCAACGCTGTAACCATCAGGCGGTAGCTCGATACTTACGAGGACGTCGGGTGCTCGATGTATGTTGTTACACCGGTGGTTTCGGGTTGGTCGCCGCAAAGCAGGGAGCGGCGGAAGTGCTGGGGATCGACTCGAGTCAGGCTGCGATCAACGCAGCCACCACGGCTGCTGAGCGAAACAATCTTAATTCAATCAGTTTTGCCAAGGGTGACTGCTTCGATACCCTCAAAAAGTATGCGGAAGAGGGGCGGAAATATGACGCCGTTGTCTTAGATCCGCCACGTTTTGCAGGTTCGCGTCATCAAATTGATAGCGCTTTGCGAGCTTATGGTCGGCTCAATTCGCTTGCACTGGAAATTTTGCCACCTGGGGGGATTCTTGTGACATGCAGTTGTTCTGGACGCGTTTCGAGGGCTGACTTCCTGAATATGTTGCTCGACGTCGGCCGCCGTCGCCGCCGGGACATGGTGGTGATGGAGAATCGTGGACCTTCTCCCGACCACCCCGTGGCGATCTCCTGCCCGGAGAGCGATTATCTCAAGTGTGTGATCGCCGAAATCAGTTAATTCCGGCATTTTTAGTGGGTATAATGTGGTCTGTATTTGAGAATACACGAATGACTACTGAAGTGAATGTGATTATAATGGACGCGACCTAATCAAGCTTTTCCGAAGATGTCCCTACCTGTGGAGTGCCCCATGTCGGGCGTAACGCTCAAAATCCTTCACGGCGCAGACCGCGGCAAGATCTATGAAGATCTTGACCCGCCGCTCACGATTGGGCGGGAGGAAGGAAACGAAATCCAGCTGAATGATGAGCGTGTCAGTCGATGTCACTTTAAGGTTCAACGTGACAAGGACCGGTTAGTACTTACGGATCTCGACAGCACCAACGGAACCAAGGTCAATGGTGTTGAATGCCAATTAAAGATTTTGCGGCATGGTGACCTGATTTCGGTTGGTCGCAGTTTGATGCTGGTTGGATCGGAGTCCCAAATTGCGGCTAGGCTGGCCGCGATGGGTAACGAGAATCCTACCGTTAGCCGGGATGAGCGATCAGCCGAAGGGTCGATCGCACTTAATCTCGGTAGTAAACCAAAGTCATCTCACCCGGCGGAGATTATTCAGGTTCAGGAAGTTCCCGATGTCCCGACGGATTTGTCACCAGGGCAGAAAGCACAGCTTTGTGAGATTTTGGATTATCTTCAGTCACGTTTGAAACGCCTCATTGAGGCTGCACGAACGGACGAGAACAGTCAGGAGGTGATTTTGAAAATGGCTTCCTGGCAGCGAATGCTCGACACGCAGTCAAGGCTTGCATCCATGGCACGACAAATCGCTGATCCTGATTGGCTCGATTCATAGGTTCGGGGATTTTCATAACTCAGAGGCTCTGGTTGACGTGAAACAAGGAAAGTCAGGTCGGTTCGAGCCGCGTGGTCGTATCGGATGCCTGTGGGTGACATCCGATGTTGAAACAAAGTGAATCATCTTGGATTCCCCTCTTCACGTTGTGCTCACTTTCTATAGAAAAAAAATCAGCTAGTTTTCACAACAGACGCTCTGTCGTAGCAGAAAGACCCGCCTGTTTTTCCTGCAATTGTGTTCATTTCACTTTTCGAACGGTACCGCTTTTGTCGGTCCCAATGAGATATTTATGCACGGGTCAATTTGTTGCATTGTAAAGAAATTTGTGGATACGAATCATGGTTCGGAGGCATGGGATGCCATTCTGGAGCATGCAGGCTATAGCGGTTTGGTGCTGTCCCCAATCGGCACGTACCCCGATGAAGCTGTGTTTGCGTTGTTAGGTGCAGGTTGCGAGTTGCTGCAGACTGAGCTTGACGACTTACTGCAGTTACTGGGGCGTTTTGCGGGTCCTGAGTTGATCGGCTTTGCCGGTAACATGCTGCACCCAGATTGGAAAACGTTTGAATTGCTTTCCAATGTGGAGTCGTTGATTCATCGCACAATTAGAATGCAGAATCCGACCGCACAACCGGCGAACATTCAAGCGTTTCGGTTGAGCGACGACGAAACTCAGGTCGTTTATTCATCCCGACGTGGGCTTTGTAGATTAGCGCACGGAATCATCGAGGGAATTGGGGATTTCTTCGCAGAAGAACTTGCCGTCCGAGAAATCACGTGTGCCAAGCAGGGACACCCTTTTTGCACGTTTGAGGTCAAACGCGTTCTGAACCAAAATGAATCGCACAAAATCGAATGCACTACTGTCGATCCGCAGCCAACGGATGGCAGTTTCCAGGAAACGTTCGTTGCTACTGAAGGGGCGAACGACTCAAATTCCACGTTCGACTCTGATAGTTTTGATTGGTATCCGTCAGTCAGCAGTCGTATTTACGCCAGGAGTGGCAGCCGAGATTCGCAGCAGAATTTGGTGCCGTTCCCCAAACGCCTTGGCCGTTATTTGATCCATGAAATTCTTGGGGTCGGCGGGATGGGGGTCGTCTATCGAGCAACCGACGAAACCCTCAACCGGATTGTCGCAATCAAGACATTGAAGTCGGTCAAAGTCGGGCGTGAATTGGCTGATCCATTCATCGAGGAAGCTCGGGCAATGGCTCGCTTGTCTCATGAAAACGTGGTTCGGGTTTACGATGTGGGTGAAATTGGTGGGCGTCCATACTTTGTGATGGAGCATCTGACGGGGCAGTCGCTTTCCAAACGCATTATCCAAGGGCCTATTTCGCATCAGTTGGGAGTAGAGCTTTTCAATAAAGTTCTGCAAGGTGTTAACGCAGTCCACAAGATCGGGCTCGTGCACCGTGACATCAAACCTGACAATATCATGTTGAGTTTGGATTCCAGAAAGTGCCACTTGCTCGATTTCGGGCTTGCGGATGAGTTGTGCGTTCAACGTGATGTCAGCAAACGGCTAAGCGGGACTCCAGGATTCATTGCACCTGAACGATTGCGCGGATACCCCGCTGATTACAAAAGTGATTTTTTCAGTCTTGGTTGCGTTGCCTATGAAATTTTCAGCGGCAAGCGTGCGTTTGACAGCGGCAGCACCCAATCAGTGATCAGTTCCATGCAGCGGTTTGAACCCAAGGGCAGCGATTGGGGAGATACTCCTGATGCCTTGCGGAGATTGATCACCGATATGATGCTCACCAATGCGGAAGAACGAATGACTGATTACGAGTCAATTCGTGAAGTTCTTGAGCGAACTTTGAGCGGACTGTTGCGTTGATCTCAACTTGGAATTCGTTGTGCCGTGGGTTCTGAAGTCACGCCGCTAGCAATCGATCATGCAGTTTTCATTACTGCATGTAGGCCGCGCGAATCCATGATCCGTTGGCCATTCATGCCTTTGGCGAAATCAGAACCGGTTTGGCCAGTTTGATCGGTTGATGGCTGCGGATCATTGTCTTAGTGATAATCCTTTTGGCTGCAGGTGAATACACTATGCTGTTCGAAAAATCCCCACGAAAATACGAGATTTAGCTGGGCTGACTTTGTCATTCATGGACTGGGGATGAAAGACTTTTTCAGATACCAACATCGTAGCTCAACGAATCCTCCCTGATTGGCTATCATGGAGCAAACCATCGAGATTGCTCGAACCTGCTAAGAAAACTTGGAGATGATTCATGCTTACCCGGACCATTTGTGTTGCGGTACTTTTTTGTACTTGGATCGGGCTCGCGAGGGGAGAATCTCCACAGCCATTCGGACCCGACTTTCCGAAACTTGATTCAGATGCCGTTGGTGAATGGTGGAAAACCAAAAGCAAAGGAGGGGGTGGGCCGCGTTTGATGGTGCCTCGCGATGAGGTTCTGGCCTTTGCGGTGTATACCGTTGCCGACAGGACGTTGAAACTCACGGCGCAACTGTTTCCGCTGCTCTCTGAAGAGTCCCGAGAGGTCGTACTGGAAGTGCGGCCCAAAGGCGGAGATGTCTGGAATCAGGTCGCGGTCGAGACGGTTCAGTACCCCGGTTGGTCGGCGCATTTTCGATTGGATGATTGGGATGTGACACGTGATTTTCAATACCGGCTGCGGCACGGGAAAGAAGCAACGTTTGAGGGCTTGATACGGAAGGATCCGATCGACAAAGACACGATTGTGGTGGGTTCCCTTTCTTGCAACAGCAGTCGGACACCGGGGCCTCGTCCACGTATGGTTGAGAACCTGCTCAAGCAGGATCCGGATTTGTTGTTCTTTGCAGGTGACCAGTCCTATCATCACACGCAACATACGTTCGGGTGGCTCGAATTTGGAATGCAGTTTCGAGACGTATTGAAAGATCGTCCGACGATCACGATTCCGGATGATCATGATGTTGGGCAAGCCAATATCTGGGGCGAGAATGGAAAAAAGGCGAGGACGCCAGCCGGCCCGGCAGGAGGTTTTTTTTATCCTGCTGAGTATGTGAATATGGTGCAGCGATGTCAGACTTGGCATCTGCCGGATGCCTACGATTCGACACCCATCGAACGTGGCATTGGGGTGTACTATACGAATCTGCTGTTGGGAGGAATCGATTTCGCAATCCTCGAGGATCGCAAGTTCAAGAGTGGTCCTGAGGGTAAAATTCCGAAAATGGGGCCACGGCCTGACCATATCAATGATCCCGCTTACGATCGAGCGTCCGTTGACCTTCCAACGCTAAAACTGCTGGGCGAACGCCAACTCAAGTTTCTTGACGAATGGACGGACGATTGGACCGGGGCCGCGATGAAGGCAGTTTTGAGTCAGACTGCTTTTTGTGGCGCTGTGCATCTGCATGGCAGTCCCTCGAATCGTCTGCTTGCCGACCTGGATTGCAATGGATGGCCCCAAACAGGTCGCAATCGTGCATTGGTGAGGGTTCGACGAGTGTGGGCGCCGCATCTGTGTGGTGACCAGCATTTGGCAGTTCTTGTGCAGCATGGTATTGAGTCCAGTTCGGATGGGCCATACGCCTTTACC
>JAPKCI010000310.1 GCA_028823035.1 Rubripirellula sp. | reverse complement strand
TCAACAACACTGTTCGCTCAACAACACTGTTCGCTCAACAACACTGTTCGCTAAATCCAAATAGTGATCGATTCGCTTTTCGGCGTGGTGGTGTTCCTGGCGAGCGGCATGACAGCTGAGGCGTAGTGACGGCACACCTGTGGACCAATGCTCAGTTCCTGCCGGATCGAGCAGCATCGGCAACCGAGTGTGGTTCGCGCTGTCCGAACAGGCTCGGAGTTGCCTATCGACCGTGTCTGATTCATGCAGGTAAGCAAACGGCAGGTTGCCCCAGCACCGAATTGATCAGATCACGTCCGCGACCACGTCACGCAACCAGAAAATTTCTCGGGCGATGTCTTCCGACAGACCACGGCGTCTCATGGAATGAGGCAACACAGTCCAGGCGTACGTCTCTATTTCCAAATGACCTGTAAATTCGATGCTGTCGCATTGATTCAGAAAACAGAGACAATCGAGCGTGTCATCTTGGCTGGTCCGCAAGTGCCCAAACCGTTCCAGAAAAATCGGAACATGAAAGTGCACGACCCACCGTTGGTCCCCACAAGCCAGTTGCTGTTCGCTTTCAGCGTTTCGAAGCAACTGAGGCAGATCCTCAGCCAACTCAAAAGACCCATCAGCCTTCAGCCGACCGGTTTGGTGCAGGTAGCGATCCTCAGCAAACTCACTCAACTGAGCGATTGCTTCGCGTTGACGTCCCTCTGCCATGGAGTGCCAATCAGCGATAATGGCATTGCTAACCTGTACTTTACCAATCGCAATGCCAGCCTCAGCCAGTTTTGAAAGCGCATCCTGTTGTGTCTCCATCATCACCGATGAATGACAAATGTCATGACAGACGCTCAGATACCGCCGATGAGATTTGTCTGGCAGTTGCTGTTCAAACCAATCGATCACGTTCTGTGTCGTATCCAAGACGCAGCCCGGTTCTGGTTCGATTGCAACAACAATCCGTTTCCCTTGTTTCTCTTCAATCGTCTGAAGATAAGCAGCAAGTTCTCGGAAACTCGCGCCCGCTATGGCGAGATTCTCGTCACTGGCATGTTCGTCTGCCCAAGCAATGGGCAGCGTGCTAATCGACCCCACCGCTTCACTTTCGGGCAGCAGTTCGGCAAGGATATCAGCTAGTTTCCGGGTGTAGTCCAGACGCTCCTGCTGCCACCACGTTGGCTTGTAAACGGCATATTTGACTACGGGCTGGTGGAAATTATCGAACGGAAACCCATTAATCGTAAAAGCCCGCAGTCGCCTTTCGGTGAGAAACTTGCTGAAGTTGGCGACGCTATTGGTCAACTCACCAGCTGCCTGAGCAGGAATCCAGAGCCCCACGCCTAATTCATCCGCCCCACTAGCATCTCGGGCAGGTACCGCAAACTCGTCCAAATTGTTGCAAATCGAGGACAAATCAACGCCAGCGTGCACGTTGGTGCAGTAACCGATCGTTGTCGACGAGGGATTCAAATGCGACACTAGCTAGCCCTGATGATGCTTCAAAAAGTATGACGGGACGCAAAACCATTCGAACAAGTTTCTTGTGTTCAGCAACAACCACGCGGCGTCCCAATTAAACTCAATATATACCGGTAGAAATCCAACCTACACCCCACCATCTCTTTCGGCCTGCCACCAAATCATGACGTCTGCCCGCAACCCACTCCGCCTAACGCTGCTAATTTCGGCACTCTTCCTGACGTTGACCGTTGGTCCAACCGAATCTCAGGGACAGCACCTACCCAATTCCAAACACTCCGATGAACTCGACCGTTTTTTCCAGATCGAGAGTTGGCTACCAACACCGAATGCACAACGGACCGCCTCCGGCGCCCCTGGTCCGGAGTACTGGCAGCAACGCGCTGATTACGACATCGACATCACTCTGGATGATCAAACGCAGCGGCTCAGCGGAATCGCCAGAATCAAATACCACAATCAGTCTCCGCACACCCTGCGTTACATCTGGGTTCAACTCGACCAAAACCGATTCACGCCGGATTCAGACTCAGCAGTCACCACCTCCGCTCAATCGCTGTCACCACGGATCTCGTTCAACGGGCTCAACTCGATTCTTGCCAGATCTGTTTTTGAGGGTGGCTACAAGATCGAATCAGTAACCAACGAGAAAAACAAGCCCGTCACGTATTCCATCATCAAGACAATGATGCGAATTGACCTGGACCAACCTCTGACTCCGGGCATGTCAACCGACTTTGAGATCCGCTACTCGTACAACATCGTCGATGCCAAGGTGATTCGGGCACGCGGTGGATACGAGTACTTTGAAGAAGACAAAAACTACATTTACGAGATTGCTCAATGGTTCCCCCGTGTCGTCTCTTACACGGACTACAAGGGTTGGCAACACAAACAGTTTCTGGGACGGGGCGAGTTCACGCTCGAACTGGGCGACTATGTTGTGCGCATCACAACACCTGGGGACATGATTGTTGCGGCAACGGGTGAACTACAGAACGCAAAAGAGGTGCTTGATCCGCAATGGATCAAACGTCTCAAAGAAGCCGAGTCTGCCAAGGTTCCACAATTCATCGTCACCCCAGAAGAAGCGAAACAGAATCAAGCCAGTAAAAGCAAGCAAACAAAGACCTGGATTTTCAGCGCAAAAAACGTTCGCGATTTCGCTTTTGCCGCCAGTCGAAAATTCATCTGGGATGCAATGGGTGTTGATGTGGGTGGAGAGACAGTTCTCGCCATGTCGTACTATCCCAACGAGGCAGAACCGTTGTGGAGTCAGTACAGCACTGAATCCATTGCACATACGCTAGAAGTTTACGGACGTTATTCGTTTGAATATCCCTACCCGGTTGCGATCAGTGTGAACGGACCAGTCTACGGAATGGAATATCCGATGCTCTGCTTCAACGGGCCGCGACCAGAAAAAGACGGCACGTACAGCAAAGCAACCAAGTACGGATTGATCTCCGTTGTCATCCATGAAGTTGGTCACAATTTTTTTCCAATGATCGTGAACAGCGACGAACGGCAATGGACATGGATGGACGAAGGCCTCAACACGTTTCTGCAATACTTGGCAGAGCAGGAGTGGGAAGAAGACTATCCTTCTCGGCGCGGCGAACCACGTCAAATCGTGCCTTACATGCGTGGCGGGAATCAGCGGCCGATCATGACCGGCAGCGAAGAAATCCTGCAATTCGGCCCCAATGCCTACTCAAAGCCAGCCACGGCGTTGAACATCCTCAGAGAAACGATTCTAGGCCGAGAGTTGTTCGATTTCGCATTCAAAGAGTATGCCCGGCGTTGGAAATTCAAACGGCCCACACCCTCTGATTTCTTCCGTACCATGGAAGATGCGTCCGGCATTGACCTCGACTGGTTTTGGCGGGGCTGGTTCTTCAGTACGGACCATGTCGACCTCGCTATCGATGGCGTCAAACTGTATGTCATTGATAGCGGTGACCCGGATGAGGGAGCCGAGCGAAAACGGAAAGACCGAGATGAAATTGAGCCGACGATCTCAGTAGAGAAAAACCAGGATCTGAAACGCCGGATCGACTGGCAACCCGGTCTCAAGGACTTTTACAATAGCAGTGACTATGACGAACTGGCCGTCGAAGAATCTGCGAGAAAGTCGTATCTGAAATTTCTCGAAGGACTCGATGACAAGCAAAAATCCTTACTCAAGCGAACAACCAACTTCTACGAAGTGACCTTCAGCAATGTTGGTGGACTCGTGATGCCGATCATTGTCCGAATTCATTACGTTGACAATTCCAACAAGTTGGTTCGAATTCCAGCAGAAATCTGGCGGAGCAATAGTCAGAAGGTGCGGAAACTCTTGGTCAGCGACAAGGAGATTGTTCGGCTTGAACTAGACCCCAAAGGTGAGACTGCCGACACCGAGGTGAGCAACAATCATTGGCCCCCACGCTTGATCCCCAGTCGCTTTAAACTTTTCAAAGATAGTCCGGGCAGAAACCCCATGCAAAAGACGAGGGAAGCCAAAAAGGCTGAAAGCAACAAGCCAGCTGACAAGCAAAACAAAAATCTGAAATCCGAAGCGGAGCAAACCGGCAGCAAAAAACCATCCGGCAAACCGGCCAACGACAGCGAGAAATCTCCCAGCAAAGAAAAGACGCCACCCTCTGGGGAGTCAAAGCAAAACTCAAAGCCAAAGTCTTCGAACAGAGCGGATTCTTGATTGGCGAACCTCGCTCGCAACCGCGACCCAGCGATAAACTTCCCTCTGCCCAGAGACGTCCGGACCCGAAAGGGTGCCCCCAGTAGAAACACCAGTAGAAACCCCAGTAAACGCTCCATGCACGCAAGCTTCCTGCTTTTCTTACTAGTCCACCCCGTGCACGAAACTGTTGCCGAAGTCGAGTGGAACTCCATGACACACCGGATGGAGGTTGCGTTAAGACTTGATGCTCTTGATGCGCAGTGGCTGAGCAAACAGGCAGTCACCAATAAGCAGGGACAATCATGGCGATTGGCATATCTACGCCAAAGGTTTCGCGTGACTGATACGGTGGGTGCTGGCCAATCCGAAACAAGTGCCTATCATTGGATCGGCCGCGAGCAAAAGGGTGCTCACGTGTGGTGGTATTTCGAGATCGAGCCAACGAACGGCCGCAAACCACAGTGGATTCAACAGCGGATGCTCGCTGAGCGCGAGCCCAATTACACACACCGAATTCTGATACTTGGTAAGTCTGGTAAACGCTCATTAAATCTGTCTTCACAAAAAACCAAAGCAAGGTTCGATCAATCGCACGATGACACAACAAGCAGGGCAACTGACCGCTGAAGTCATTTCAATCGGAGACGAATTAACCAGTGGTGCTCGACTGGACACGAATGCCCAATGGCTCAGTCGACGACTCGGTGAACTGGGTATCGAAGTCGCTTACCACAGCACTGTCGGCGACACGCTGAACGATAACATTGAGGTATTCCGTATTGCAGCGGGGCGTGTTGACATCATCGTCAGTACAGGCGGTCTGGGTCCGACACGTGATGACTTGACTCGCGAAGCCCTTTCCGCAGTTGTCCAAAGGCCGATGCACATGGATGAGTCGGCCATGCAACACATCGAACAGATATTTGCCAGTCGCAAACGCGAGATGCCAGAACGCAACCGGGTTCAGGCCATGTTCCCTGCTGGAAGCCAACAAATTTTCAACCCACAGGGAACCGCTCCCGGCATCGACATGGTCGTGCCGGGAACGCGAGTTGAAACCTCTCGGATTTTTGCGTTACCCGGTGTCCCGGCCGAAATGAAGCGAATGTTTGATGAAACGGTCGCGCAGCGAATCATTGAGAGCAAAGGGGCAGCCACGGAAATCAAACACCATGTGATGAAATTCTTTGGCACTGGCGAGAGCGACATGGAGAACAGATTGGGGGAAATGATTTCGCGGGGGCGGGAACCCAGAGTAGGCATCACCGTCAGCACCGCCACGATTTCACTGCGGATCACCGCCATGGGTCAGAGCGATGCCCAATGCCAAGAACAGATTGATCAAACCCGTGCCGAAATTTTGGAACGTGTCCCCCAGTTCTATTTCGGCGAGGGTGACAAATTTGAGCAGCACGACGCCATCAACGCCGAACTGGTTTCCCGCGGTCAAACACTGATGGTGGTTGAATACGGCCGTGCCGCGCCCCTTGGAAACTGGTTTTCGAAACTGGGCGACAGCCCGGCATACCAAGGCGGTTTATCATTCGCCAACAGCAACCAATTGTGCCGCATGTTCGGTGGAAAAGACGAACTCGAATCTCTCAAGCTGCTGAAACGCAAATGCAAGCTCGACTGGCTCCTGATCATCGACAGTTACCCTGAACTGGACGATGATGCACTTCTGCCGCAGCCCGCTTCAGAGATCCGGCTACTGGTCATCTCGCCTGCGGATAAAGCTCTGGTTCAGACACAAACTCTGGGAGGGCACCCAGATGTGCTGCAACCCCGTATCGCCAAAGCTGGCATGGCCTGGCTGCGCGAGATGCTCGCCGAAAACACCGAGTAACAGGCAGGCCATTCCTGTGCAGCCCTCACGTACTTGAGCCAGTCCCCAAGTCAGGCATCCTGATCAAATTCGATCATCACTGGAGCGAACGGGACGTGCCGGATGGTGGCACCGCCATTGAAAAATTCAATTCCTTCCAATCGATATCCGTCGATGCGGCGGTGCGTATGACCAAAGACGATCCTCCTGATCCCCGCAATTGACTCACTCGGCTGTCCATGCATCCAACGCAATAATTGCAGACAAGTCGCTTTTCGCCGGTGGGCTGCCATCGCGGCTGCCTTGTGGACGCGAGCAGCAATGGCAACATCATAAAATCCGCTGGCAACACGGGATGCAACCGGCTTCTTTTGCCAACGCCCACGATATTCGGCAAACGCATCAAGATTCCCTTTCCCCTCAATGACATCCCCGTGCAGGAACAGCGTATCTTTGATCCGCATGGCATTCAGATCACACTCGAAACGACTTCGATCTGCGGCCCATTGAATCATCGCGTGAGAGAACACTCCATGCGCATCATGGTTGCCATGTAGATAAACAAAGTGTTTTTCAGGGAAACGTTCGTACCAATCGTCCAGCCAATTCAGCGCCTGCATGACTGCCATACTCTCGTCCTCAAGACGGCTCCAGCGAAAATCGAACAGATCTCCTCCCCATATGCAAATATCAGCCTGCGCGATAGACGACTCGATCAAGCCATGATGCTCATTGACGTTGCAGCGATTACTGAAAAGATGCAGGTCTGAAACAAACGCAAGACGCTGTACGGGACGGTCGGCGGGCCAATGGTCAATCATGCGAAGAACAAATACTCGAAATTGGAAACGGGGACCGCGTCATTAGCTAGTTACAAAATATTCCAGTCACTAACAGCCACTTTATCATTCGCACGATTCTGCTCCCTCGCGGCGTGAGCACCAACACCAACACCAACACCAACACCAGCACCAGCACCAACAGACCACGCCAACGGAGAAAACGATCGATTCCGGTTCGATCCATCTCA
>JAPKCI010000309.1 GCA_028823035.1 Rubripirellula sp. | reverse complement strand
CGGCGAGGCGTCGGATAATAGTTCGGGCGACAAGTCGAGCGGCGAAACCCTGGGTGGTGACTCGAACGCTTTAGAAAGGCGGCGAGAACGTTTCAAAGGCTTGAACAGATTAATACGTAAAGATCCAAGCCATCAATTAAGCGATGAGGAGAGATCACTTCTCTTTGAGTTCACCGACGACCGCTACAAACTTTACGAGGGGCGAGAGTTCCTTGACACAATTTTCCACACTGATTGGCTGGTCGAAGGACTGCTCGTGCAAAATCTGCCGTGCGTCGTCGCCGGCCCGAGCAAGTGTACATCACGCCAAACTCATGTCGTTGCTTTGATGTTGCATGTCCCGGCGTGCGATGCGATCCCGTCAAAAGTGGGTTGAGATTGTAGAACTTGTGACTCTGGCTTGTTGGGCTGCCGTTGAATCCGAACGCAGGTCGTGCGACAGTGCAACGCTGTCCTTGCCCGTTACGGAAATAGAAACCTAAGACCGCTGGCTGGGCTGTAAACCTCCGTGGCGGGTGTTTAGAGCTATCTACCCCCAAACCGTCTGTCGATGCTTCATGAGTTCGTGTGATGCTGTCATTCAGGATTGTTGGCGGGATTCTCCCAGAGGTTCGTCAACCGTTCAGATTTCTTCACGCCAAGTGGGAATTGTTGGCTGTATGCATGGTCAGCGATACCCGCAAATTGTCGTAATGCCTGATGAATATGTTCGGGACGCACACGAATGCCATTGTCATCAACAGTCTTCAATGTTTTAGGGTCCAGAGGCAGGGCAAACTGTTGCTCATTGGTTTCACCAATCACACGATTGCCCTCAATTCCGGCACCCAGAAATACTATGGATCCTATCGACCAGTGGTCTTTACCGTTACCTTTGTTGTAGTCGGGTGTGCGGCCCATTTCGCTTTGTACAATCACCACAACCTTATTCCGTATCTGCAACTCCTCGGCACGGTGTAGAGCGTAGGCGATTCCCTCCAAAAACTCTGGTATCAATCTCATCTGGTCTGCGTCGTTGTTCGCGTGGCTGTCGAACTGGCCGATCGAGAGATTTGCGGATACACAGACGCCTGCTTTGAATGACGCCAACGCGATTTCAGCCTGTTGGGCAAGCCGGGCTTTTGGAATCTGTTTTGGAATGTGTGGGGTAACACGTCTCAGTGCCTTTGAATTGAGTTGCGCGGAATACAGCATGTTTTCTGCGTGTCGCCGTCGCGGCAACCGCGTTTGCGCCGCACGATCCTTCTGCTGTTGTTGCAATGCTTGCTCAATTCGGTCCAGAGCAAAATCATCGTGATAGGGAGATTTGGAATTCCCTTCGATAGAGTCTGAATTTGCGATTCGCTTGAGGGATGACAGATAAGGAACCCGTGCTTTGGCAACCAGATTGCCCGTTGCGGAATAATTACCAAATGTCAAGAACGAGAGCGGACATGAAGCTCCCTGACACGCTGCCACCAACGCTGCAAACGTGGGATAAGCAAGACTGTCCAGTTTTCCGGTGGCCATATAACGGGAACAGGGCGAATGATTATTCACGGAATAATCCAGCCCATTGAGCACCAGCATTTCATTCCCAAATTCGTTGTAGAAATCCTCGTTACTCAGACCCTTCTCTTTATGCTGCGCGGTCGGCGCAAACCTGTGGATACCATGCGTGAGAATTTGGTCCTTTGTATACAGCCGATTGATTCGGCCTGTGCCTTTCGGGTCCATCAGGCAGGTGGTGTCCCACCCGCCAGATGCATTGAACACAAGATAGTAGGGACCCTCGTAGGGCGGCAGTTCCAGCTTCTCATCAGTTGCGGAAAGCGTTTTGTGAGGCACGGTCAAGCCCAGCCCTGCCACGGCGCACCTTTTGAGGAAGTCACGTCTCATCGTTTGTTCCACGGTTCGTGTGTGACAGCGTGGCTGCCTAAAATGGTTGTGAAAACATCTGTTGGTCGGGGCGGGCAAGCATTATTCATAAAGGAATTCGTGCTGGCGGAGCAAATAGGTCAACACAGCCCGCCAGGCTCGTACGGTGTACTGCGGGTCGGGAACAGGTTTCTCGAGTCCCTGTCGACAACTCCATTTTTCTGTCTCTTCGAACCGTCCACTTTTATGGGCGTCGGCAATGACGCCAGCAAACAAGTCAAAGGTACGCATTACCTCAATTGATGCCTCATCGTCAACGCGCCCAAGGACGTGTTGATGCAAGTGAATAATCGCAGCACGAATCTTCTGGTCAGTGGCAGCGGATTCCCCCGGCACTGCATCAGGTTCGATATCGGGAAAAAGGATCCGCTCGGTCTTTTTACGACTGAAGTCAAGTGCAACATTCCGGCACGCGACATCGTTTGCGAGTGTTCTCTGAATTGCGCCCATCGCTCCACTTGGGTCGACTGCGCGTTCGGTGACCTCTTTAGAATCGATCCCTCCGTAGAGCATTGTTGTCTGACCCTGCAGACGTCCCGACGGCCTTCCAAAGATGGCGGTGACCTTGCGTTCCAACTGTTCCGGCGATAGTAGTCGCACGATCCCGATGTCATCTAAAGCCGCCATTCTTTCGGGTGAGTCCACTGGCTTGGTTAACCCGTCAGCACGATAGTAATCACTTAGCACCCAATCCTTGATGGCAATTTTAAAGTTGAACTTTGCCGCGGCAAAGCTCGTTACTATCGCGTCGATCTCGTGCTGTTGTGCATGATACGCCTGGCTTCTCGCATCGTAGAATGGATCATCAAGACTTTGGGGTGGCAGCAATGGACGACGCCCTGTCAGTAGGTAATAGGCGTGGCCGACCATTGTTCTGGCAAAGCGGGGGTCGGCCGCAGTTTGTTCACCCAGCCACTGCAGCGCCCGCCACTGGTCGCTTTGAGGAAGAGCAGTTCCCTCAAAGCCGGTATCAAACATATCTGTGAACCAACCTTCCTCACGTTTGCCGTAGAGAGCGCTGTTGCGGTCGAAACGCCAGAAATTCCGGAAGAGTCCGGCAACGGGGTCAAGGGTTTTGTGGCATACCACGCACTCGGATGCCTGCATCGTTGGATTCTCAAACTTTGCCGTTACGGCCGCAGCATCCGACACTCTTGCCGCCAACTCCAATACATCGACTCCAAGGAAGTGTTCGTAATACATGCGTGCCCGCAGTCGATTCCGGTTGGTTTCAGTGGTGGGATACCTGCTCAGATATTGAAATGTGCTAAGCAGACCCGCGTGCGGATAGAAACCCGTTCTGGAATCCTGATTTTCGCTTTCACGTCGCCCTTGTAGTGCCTTCAGCCTTACTGGAATGTATTCAAAAGCATCATCGGTGTTCTTGAATCGTTCTTTCAATTCATCAAAGCACCCGTACCCGCGAGCGGTGTACGGCGTGACCATAATGTAGTTAGCCGTGACGATTTCGGTGAATGGGCGATCGTTTCGCACAATGTGCTCGACCAACCGCATGGGTTCACCAAGCAGAGCTGCACGGTACTCGCGTGCCAGCTTGTAGCCAGCCTCACGACGCTCTTTCTCATCTGCAATATGGCTTAAGTCGTATTTCTGGTACCAGCCACGCGTTTTGTCAAAGTGTTCGTATGATAGAACCGTTTGATCAGGGTTCCCGTCCACACCGACCGTTAGAAAGATGTCATTGAACCCTTCCCTTAGTCGCTTATAGAACGCTTCTTCGCACAACATCTTGTCGAGAATCCCTACGAATGCTATTCGTTTTGACGCTGCCGACGCAATGTTTGGCACTCCCACCTTGGTCACTTGTATAGAGGGTCGCTCTGCAAGCGATTCAAGCTCTTCCTTTGTCGGGAGTCGTCCTGCAAGAGATAGTGTCGCTCTTCTAAGGACGCGATGATCCTCGAGCATCGCGATACCTTCGAACAGTGACTCAGGGTCGACCGCCGAAACACTTGCAGCACCGGCAGGCGAATTCGGATCGCTTGATCGCCGTACAAAGTTTTGTAGGATCTGGTATCTTGCCGTGCCCGGCTTCAGTACCTCTTGCCCTCCGTGATCCTTCCCTCCAGAAGCTTTTACAAGCAAGAGCGACAGACCTTCGTACTGCTGATGAGCCATTCGTACGAATGCATCTTGATTGGCACGCAGAGCTGCCGGACGTTCCTTTTTGGTCAGTCGACTCAGGTCCTTCAGCAGGAATCGAGTATCTTCAGCATCGCCCGCAAGCTTGTGACATTTAACACACTCAGCACGTCCCACCTTGGGCCACAGTTCATCGGAAAAGAATCTGTCAAATTCTTTGTCATCGATTGCTGGGCAACTGACGGGCTCGGAGGCACACGCAACTCTTGCAGCAACGGGGGTCACAAAAATGCAGAACGCCGCCAGAAGACATGATTCAACGGAGGTTAGTATTCGATTTGCAGTCAGCATTCCAGCCTCCGTTGGTTTCTCATCAACGTGTTTGCGTTTGTTCATGCCGCAACACCAGCTTCGTTGCTCGCGCCGAAACTCATCCTGTAATTCGCAACAGTACTTACCAGTGCACCGATTTCTGACCACGTCTTTCTGACCACGTCTTTCTGACCACGTCTTTCTGACCACGTCTTTCTGACCACGTCCCGACTGATTTCTGTCCACGTCCCCGAACGAGGGTGTATTGCGCCAACATTTAAGTATTCGCTTCCTGCGCGACATCGGCAAACGTAAACATTCACCTTTGGCTGGCCTACTCTCGCTACCCCAGGGTTGCGGAACCACTTCACCATTTCATTGTAAACCTGTGGGATCTCCTCGCCGTGCGCATGCCCTATAGCGGCATCAGCGTTTCCTGAAGCAAGGTGATTCTTTCCGTTGACGCAAACCTCACTTGACCGCCTCTTCTTCCCAACTTTCCGCGTGATGTCAGTTTGAGCGTTTTTCTGTAGACCAGTCTCCCGCAACGAGGACAGTTCAACTTGCCGATAAGCTCAGCGGATACGCCGCCTTCACCGTAGTATTCATCCTAAGTGCCAGTGCCCCTGCCTGCAACGGAATAAGCGTGCCCATGCCACGCAACGATGACTACGGCTGTCTCAAACGCATTCCTTTAGTTACACTTTCTAAGCGATTGGTGCGGATGACCTGCCGCATCACGGGGCAAATCGAAAACCCCGGCATTCGGGCGATTAGCTCAGTTGGTTAGAGCGCTGTGTTCACACCGCAGAGGTCACAGATTCGAATTCTGTATCGCCCACTTTGCAAGCCCTTTTCTCGCAACAGGTTACGACTATCAGTCGGTGATACCTTTTCAGGTATTTGTCTTGTGATACCTTCGGTGATACCCGCGGTGATACCTTTGGGGCGATGGCTGGTTCCCCCTGCTTGATGCGTGTCGGACTTTTCTCCGTTCACCGACGCTGGATTTTCGACTGGACTATCAGGCGTTCCAGAACAGCGCCCGTGCTGCGTGATATCACTGGCAATATGGGAGCTATGTACCGCTCGGTGGTTGCCCATCGAAGCCTGATAGTGGAGGAACATGCCGCGATTCGGCACCGTCGATATTCGGCTCCGCCATCCCGCCACCCGGCAGTATTTGGTTGATCAAGGTCTCTGTCGAACCGAGATCAACAAACGCACCGGAAGAATCAAGCGTGTGTTCAAATGGGCAGTGAGTGAGGAAATGGTCGCTCCTTCAGTCCACGAGGGCCTACGTACTGTCTCCGGCCTTCGACATGGCCGTACAAAGGCACGTGAATCGAAACCTGTCACGCCCGTCTCAGAAGATCAGGTGGAATTGACGCTGCCTTATGTCTCTCCCCAAATATCCGCCATTATTCGTCTGCAGCTACTCACTGGAATGCGTCCAGGAGAGGTTCTCTGCATGACATCCCGTGACCTAGATCGAAGTGAAGATATCTGGGTCTATGAACCAGCGAAACACAAGAATCATTGGCGGGGGCACCGTCGGCTAATCCCGCTGGGACCCGGAGCCCAAGAACTGATCACGCCATTTCTGAACCGCCCCAATTCGGAATACCTGTTTTCACCTGCTGAGGCCGAATCATGGAGGCATGAACAGCGGGCGTTGAATAGGAAGCGAAAGACATCAGTATTTCCCTACGAGTTAAGAATAAGAGAAGCTCGGCGTGAGAAGTCTCTTAGACGAAAACCCAAACGGCCTAAAAACAACGGCTACTGCCCGGAACACCTTCGCAGTGATAATGGCCCTGAGTTCGTATCCAAGGTGATTTGCCGTTGGCTGAAAGAAGCTGATGTCAAAACGTTGTTTATCGCCAAGGGCAGTCCCTGGGAAAACGGCTATGTCGAATCGTTCAATGGAACGCTTCGCGATGAGTTGCTAAACCGTGAAATATTCCTGAGCTTCGAGGAAGCTTGCTGGGTGATTGATCGATGGCGACTCGACTACAACCATCACCGCATCCACAGTTCATTGGATTATCAAACCCCTGCCGCGTATGCGGCTGGCTGTGTTCTTCCGGCTTCGGCTACGCCTCAGCCTCCAGAACACAGCCGCATTACCAACCCCAATCCTCTCACTCAACTTGGTGCAAAGACTGGGGGGTAGTCAATTTGCCCGATGCGGCTATTACCGCGTTGGTTGATACTCGGGAGCAACTGCCCCTAGATTTACCCTTGTTGAGCCAAGAACACCTTCCCAATAGCTAGGGAAAACTGCATTTTTCTGTGCTGAATCTGAGATTCCTTGAAAGACTCGCTGCGGTGGCCGGTACTTGTCTGTAGAGAGACCAACCACCACCACACACGGAGAAATGACATGACACGCTACATCGTAATCCTGACCTTGGCCCTGACAGCTGGGTTGTCTTCCGGCAACGCGTATGCACAACAAGCGAATGACGATTCTCCGAGGGTGGAGATAAACGGTTTTCAGGTCGGTATCAACACCTCCGGTATCGGATTCCGTGTCAACTTTGCGGCCCAGAGGAATACCCATGACGGCTTCCTTCAGTGCATGGACCTGTGGTTTGCATTAGTGGATGCCGGATACACCGAAGACGAAGCCTTCGAAATGGTTTGGTGCGACCCGATTGATTGTGTTTCTACCGGTACCTTCGGTTTTCTACCGGTACCTTCGGTTGAGGGCGTTCGTGCCGAGTGATGACGGTGAATTAGTTCATGCGTTGATAGAA
>JAPKCI010000308.1 GCA_028823035.1 Rubripirellula sp. | reverse complement strand
CGTTGGGTGAACGCCCCAGTGTGATCCCTTCGATTCAGCCCCCCGACAGATCCGTCAGTGAGGCAGAAAATTGGACTCTGCAAGTTCGTCGTGGTCAGAGTGTGGCGGCCCGCGTGGTTGTTCGACGCAAAGAGGGATTCAGCGGCGAAGTCAGCTTTGGCAAAGAGAATTCAGGCCGGAATACCACGCACGGAGTTTACGTAGATAACATCGGACTCAGTGGATTATTGGTACGCCAAGGCGAAGATGAGCGTGGATTCGTACTGACGGCGGACCCCATCGCCCAGCCTGGCAAACGCTCTTTCTTTCTCAGAGCCGAAGTTGATGGGAATATCACGACTCACCCAATCACGGTCGAGGTGTTGCCCTGAGTGAAGACAGCATCGGTGATGTCCTGCGACGTTCTGAAAAAAAAAGCCGCCCACTGAGCACAGTGAGCGGCTGTCTGTTGTTTCAAGTATCGTCTGAATCAGACCGTAACGATATTGACTCTGCGGCCTTTACGATCAAACATGACGTTTCCGTCAACCAATGCGTAAAGCGTGTAATCGTTGCCTTGACCAACACCAGATCCTGCATGGAATTTGGTGCCGACCTGACGGATGATGATGTTTCCTGCTCGGACGACTTCGCCGCCAAACTTCTTGACGCCACGGCGTTGGGCGTTGGAGTCTCGACCGTTGCGGCTCGATCCCTGTCCCTTCTTATGTGCCATTTTCGCTTACCTGATATCGATTATTTCGAGAAATTGCTTGGTTTCGCAGCAATTTAGCTGGAATCGGTCGATTCCTCAAGAGGCAAACCGTGTCGACAAGGCTGGAGTAATGCCCAGCGTCTCTGGAAAGCGGGTGGATCCCACGGGTGTTTCGCAGAGCGAGCCTTGAATTTCCTGCCGAAAACGCAATTTTTGGCTCCTGTGACGCCGACAGTCGAACCCGTGATGTTGTGCACAAACCCCCCGTGAAGTTGATGCACAAACCCCGCATCTCGGGGCTGCGGGCATTTCTGCCGGGCGATTTACGAAGATCGACCCTCGTTCTGCTGCACTTGGAGCAAGGTTGCCTGAAATTCAGGATTGTCCGGATCTGCTCTTAACGCGGCTTCGATGTGAAGTTTGGCCCTCGGAATATCCTTGATTGCCAGACAGGCTTTTGCCATTTCATGATTTGCCTCAGGGTTGTCCGAATCCAGTGCGAGAACCCGTTGCAGCAGGTTGATGGCCTCCGTTTCACGCTTCAGTTGTCGAAGACAATAGGCTTGCATATTCATCGTGTCGGGGTGATCCGGGATGAGAACCATTACTTTTCCCAACGTCTCGACTGCGAGCTCATACTGCTCGGTCGCTGAATAAAGTACCCCCAGATCAAAGTAGGCTCGACTCAGGTGTTCTTGATTGTCCGTGATCAAGGCAGCGAGCAGAAACGGCTCTGCCTCCTCAACCAGTCCTCTGTTCAGCAACAATTCTCCGTAGGGCAAGTACGCGCGAGGGAAATCACTGTATTTAAACAGATTGCGATACTCTTTTAGAGCGGCATCGTACTGTTGTTCATTCGTCAAACTGTCCGCCAGTAAAAACCGGCTTTCGAGGTCATTGGGGGTAAGGGCAAGCGACCTTTGGGCTGCGATGGCTGCTTCCGAAAACTTACCACTCCAATGATTGACTTTGGCCAGATTGCGAAACGCCTGTCCCTGCGTCTGATAATCAATGGACTCGTCGATTTGCTGCTGCACATTTTCGATAGTGGATATCGAGGGTGGTTTGCCTTTGACAATCGACTGCTCTAGCAGTTCGTCGATGATCCACATTCCAAGCTCACGATGGACATCGAGGGTGGGGTGCACATGATCCAGAAAATAATCGTCACCTAGGCAGGCATGCCCATTTTGGGCCAAGCTTTTGGTTCGCAACAATTGCTCGAAATCAACTAAAGGAACATTCGCTTGATCGGTGACAGAACGTAGTACGTCCCGCAGACGGCTGATTGCCCGCAGCGGACAGACGTCTTCGTCCAAGGCACGTTGGAAGGCCAGCTCTGCTGCTGTCCAATTCTGGCGTGCGAACAAAATTTTTCCCAGCACGTATTGGGCAGCAGCCGAGCGGGGCGATAGTTTGATTACGTTTTCGATCGTCTCAAGAGCGAGATCAAGCTCGTTGTTGCGCAGTTGGTCTTCGGCGAGTTGGACTTGCTCGGACAGCAATTGTACGTTCAAGCCATCATCGAACAAGGACTTGAATGGACTGGTACCACGCAGGTTCGATGCCGGCATGACAAAAACGATCTCAGCGCCTGTCGAGCGTGCAATCGAGATCATTTCCAGCAGACGGAGGCGATATTCGGTGATGACCTCCTTCTGCCATTCCGCATCTCGTTCATATTGAAGAGGGCCGATGGAATGATTCAGCAGTTCATCGACTTCGTCCGGGAACGGTTGGCTTGCATCAGAGTCCGCTGCAGTGGTTTTGGATGCCGGGGTGGTGTTCCCTGATCCCAGTTGAGTCGCAATGTTTCGGATCAGAGAACCCGTCCGGCTCCTTTGAGCTGCTGCACTCAGTTCGCTGGTCCATGAGTGCGGTTCGAACATGCGTGCATAAGTTAGTCGTTCAAGAAACTCATTATGTGCGCTGTAGACAATGAACAGGTCGGGTTTGTATTGGGCAAGCTCACGCATGACTTCCGTCACGCGATAGCTTGCATAACTGACGCCACCTGCGTTGAAAACTTCCCAGTCTGCATGGGGATCGACATTGGGCAGCAGGTCACGTAACCAGCGGACGTAGGAAGTGGAGTCGGAAAAGGGCCTGCCATAAGTCGTTGAAGCTCCCAGGCAAAAAACTCGTTTCGTGTCAGCCGACTTGTTCTCCATAAATGACTGCGGATTAAACCAGATTGATTTATTGGCAGCAGTCACCAGAACGGTATCGCCGTCCGCATTGATGCCGGTGGCCAATAAGGGAATCTGCTTCGAGAAACCGGCATTCGGATCGCTGGTGCTCGTGATGGCTTTCACTCCCAGCAAAGCAAGCAGCAATTCCAGTAACAAAAAGAAGGCCGCGGTGGTGACAAGAGAAAAAACTAATTTCTTGTTCCAACTCAGGTTAGATGTGTCGGATGGCTGGCGGGTCGACATAAGGTGGTAAAAAAAACCGGCGATTGGGTTAGGTGGGACACGGGGCAACACGATCGCTCAATAGAACCAAGGCAGATCAGTTCGGCCTATTCAGTGACGGCGGGCGTTGCAACGAGGTTGAAAATCCTCAAATCTTCAAAATGCACAGTTCCGTTCTTGGCCACAAGCCTCAATATTCGGTTGTTGGCTTGGCGGTCGACCGGAGCGTCTTGGAGCAGTTTCCCGTTGAAAAAAATAAACCAGTGATTGCGATGCAATTCAACCCGGATTTCTGCGTAGGTAGGGTCATCGTGCTCTTCAGATACAATTGGAACTGGTCTTCCGAGCGGGGTGAATTTGCCGGTCGTTCCTGCGCGGGTGCCAAAGATGATCTGGTCGCTGTCGTAGAGGACCGAGAATCGTGTGCATTCGTCTAGATGCGAGTCAGCAAAGCCAAATTGAACTTCGGATGCTGTTCCAGGCGTGAATTCAATCTCTTTTGGCGTGAGGTTAATCCCTACCTTAAAGCCATACCCGGTAGCCGCGCCCGGCGGTCCAGTCGGAAGTTTGGGAAAGGGGCGTTTGATTGAACCTTTGCCGCTCAAAATGTTGCCTCCTTCGTAATCGAACGCCGCGTACCACAGTCCATCCGTGGCTGGTAAAAATCCAGTCAGCGTTTTTCCATCAAATAGCGGTTCGCTCCAGCTACCCATCGTCATATCTGGTGTCGCAGGTGTGCGCATCAGGTCGGGAAAAATTATCACAGTGGCGACTAGAAAACCCACGATCAAAAGCGTCACGGAGACCCGGATTACTTTCATGTAATCTAGAGGTTGAGCAGTTGAAGGAGGGATTCGATCTGCGGTAGTGTGAGATTCCCTTGCCATGAGGGCAGGGTTCATATGAACTGCCCCTGGCGTCAAAATCTCGTCGATCCGTGCGATCAGCTGGGGATAATCGGATACCCGTTTACCAATATCATGATGCATCAAATCTAGTAGCAACGCCCGGATCGCAGGATCAAGGTTTGCGGGAAGCAATTCCATTTGAGGTAATTTTCCCGTTACTTTTGCAGCAATTATTTTCGATATCTTTGAGGATTCGAACGGTGTTTTTCCCGCTAGCATGTGGAACAGTGTTGCTCCCAACGCGTAGATGTCCACTCGAAAATCAATTGGGTCGCCAGTCAGTTGCTCCGGCGCGCTGTACATGGGGGTGCCCATTGCAGTACCCACCACGGTTAGCCTCGTTTCTTCTACATGATCATCTTCGGTAGAATTCAGCTGTGCCAATCCGAAGTCGGCAATTTTGACGAGAGGAACGCCCTCGGGTATGTCAAAGCCCGCGGGGGCCTCGGTCAAAATCAGGTTGCCGGGTTTGATATCTCGATGGATGATGCCATGCGAGATGGCGTGCGCGAGGCCGAGGGCTGATTGGCGAAGGATCAGCAGGCTGGTCTTCGCGTCCAGTGGCCCCGATTCAAGTTTCTCTCGCAAGTCCTGCCCTTCGACGAGTTCCATGACCAGATAGAGACGATCGCGATGGCAGCCTGAATCGTACGCCGCGACGATGTTCGGGTGCTTCAAACGTCCAATTAAGGTGCCTTCCTGCTGAAATCGGGCGATGGAGTTCTGCTGGTTGACGCAGGACGGGATAATCGATTTGATTGCCACGTCGCGTTGAAGACGTGACTGGTAGGCGCGATAAACCACCCCCAAGCCACCAAAGCCCAACACATCCTTCAGTGCGTAACCCGGTGCAAGCTCGTCCGGTTCAATGAAGGCCTCGACGATCTCGACCTCGACCGGCTTCATCAAGCCCGTTTGCAGGGCTGCTTCAGAGGACCCGATCTCTTTCGAGTCTGCAATATTCTGAATCGTCTTTGCTTCATCTTCGCTCAGCATGGCGCGTTGGCGTGCAATCTCAAGGAAAGTCGCCGGCGATGAAGGTGGATTCTCGGGTTGCATAGGGACCGCGGAAGAAGTGAATGCAGGGACGAATCTCGATTATAACACTCCTTAACGTCAGGTGCGGAGTTGTAAGTCACAGCTGACCTAAAACAGGCAATTGAAACTACTCTGGGATATTTCAATAAATTGACGGTTGAGGGGAAATATCCTCGATTCGCCACAACTTGACCGAAAAGCACTGTTCACCGAGCCGGAATGTATCACCTGCAGAACGGATAACGGATCTTACCCTCGCAAGGGTTGTGTACATGGATACTTGAGCTGATGACCCTGTTCAGACGGAAGTGGATCGTGTTCACGCGTGCCCGTCCATTTGAAGCACGCGTGCCCGTCCATTTGAAGATAGTGATTTGACGTCGTTATCAGTTAGGGGAAACAACCACCATCCATTTTCCATTGGGGGAAAAGTCGATACAGGTCCATGGCATCGCCGTGTTGATTTCGGGCACGAGTCTGGGTGCTGTCGTATCTTGGACATCAAGTCGAAAGATCAGTTCCCGTCGATGAGCCGGCGAATACATGTTGAACAGAATCCGATCTCCGTCGGGTGACCATGCAAGGTCGTCTCCCATCGGCTGGTTGGTTGAAAAGCGTTTTCTGATTTTCTTCGACCCCGAAACAGGCAGAATGCTGATTTCGTGATGAGTTTCTGTTTTACCTTTGAAGGCAATCTGCCTGCTGTCAGGCGACCAGCACATGTTCCAGTAGATGTACCGATAGGGATGGTCTCCCTTGGTAAGGATGGTTCTGATCTTGCCCGATGCAACATCGTAGAGTCGTACGCTATTGTCATTGGTGTAGGCAATCATTGTACCGTCAGGTGACCATTGGGCGGCCCATCCGTCATCGATGCGTTTGTGCGCTGTCCCATTGGTGTTCATGATCCAGATACTCGCACCCTGCTCGTAGCGGCAGCAAGCAAAGCGGGAACCATTCCCGGACCACGATGGCATCTGACCGCTGCAAACATCGCGGACATCATCACCGTTGGATTTCATCATCAGGATTTGTGTGAGATTGCTTTTGTCGGGTGAAGCCGCATCAAACAGAATCCAGCCGCCGTCCGGAGAAACCGAAGGCGAACTGATGATGGGGAAGTCCTCGTTACGGTAGATTTCTTCCGAATTTTCGCCGTTGACGGAAATGCGATAAAGCGAGTGAAGTTTATACTGTTCGTAATCAAACTCCGATGGATCGAGGGTCTTACTGCCATCGCGGTCTAGCCGATGAAAGTAGTAACGCCGCTGTAACTGAAACAAGTCACGAGTATGAAATTTAAATTCACCGTAGGATAGTAAGCCGTCACGATCGATGTCTTTGGGCCGCATTTCCCACGGGTAATTGAAATTCGCCAGCATCGAGACGCGAAATTCAGCAAGTGACAGTTTCTGATCGCTGTCGTCATCGAATGCCTTTAGGTTGGATTCGATCAAGTGGTTTCGTGGGCTTCGGATCTCCGCAGCAAGTTCCTGCCCGTCCAGCAGGTTGTCCGCGTTGGTGTCGGCTTTTCGAAACAGGTCGACTGGGCTACGGAGGTACGGGCCGCTCTGTTTTGCGAACTCCGCCAAGTTCACACCGCCGTTCTTATCCGTATCGAAAGACTCGAAATTCTGCTCGTCCGTTTCACTGTTCCACCACGTATTGACGAATTCTGTCTTGGTCAACAGATCATCTTTGTTCGTGTCACAGCGAAGGAAATTTGCGAAATCAATCACTTCGCCGTCGGGCGTTCTTAACCGATCTCCAGAGATCCAGCGGATACCAAGTTGTGTTTCAAGAAAACGAATTGCCTCATCTCTCGTGATCTTGCGATTTCGATCGGCATCTGCGTGCAGGATCAGCCCACGGTCCAGTCGTCGTTGGCCATCGGTAGAGATCGAAGCGTTGTAATTGATGGCAAAGGTAGTGCTGTCGACGGTTTCTTCGGGTCGGTATTGCCAGCCGTCGTATGACTCATCCATGGCCTCAATCGCACGTTGAAGAATGCGCTGAAACGGGTCGGAATTTGGGTCGGAATTTGGGTCGGAATTTGGGTCGGAATTTGGGTCGG
>JAPKCI010000071.1 GCA_028823035.1 Rubripirellula sp. | reverse complement strand
CAACCAGTTCAACAACCAGTTCAGCAACCAGTTCAGCAACCAGTTCAACAACTAGACGCAACGGTGCCTGCCCCTGATGGCGGCGGCACCGCTGTCATGGTTGAAACTCAGGTGGGTCATGCGGCGGACATGCATACTCAGGCAGGATCCCAAACGGACTCGGTTGGGCAGCCAGCGGAAACGCCAGACATGGCGCATCTTGCGACAGGTTCCATATTGGATGATGAGCCGGAATCGACGTGGTATGTTCGTCCCCCAAGTGGTGGCCAATATGGCCCGGCATCCAGCGAAGATCTCCGGGATTGGATCAAACAGGGCCGGGTAGCAGCGACCGCATTGTTATGGCGTGATGGCTGGCCACAGTGGCGTGACGCCGGCGAGGCACTTCCAGAGTTGTCGGCCCGCTTGCCGGGTGCAGTTGCTGCTGGCAACAATTTGAGCACCAACATCGCCTCATCGGGGGTGGGAACACTGGCGAACCTAGGCAGTGATCGGCAGAAGGCAAAGGTGTCAGGATCCGGCTCGACGGTATCATTTAGCGGCGATAACGGCATTGGTGCTGAACGGCGATCTCGGACGATGCGTAGGTTCAGCATGATTTCAATTCTGATAGTGATAGCAGTCACGCTGATCGTGGTCTTGGGGTATGTCATCAACAGCTAGCCGGAAAATAGGCTGTAGTGGGCGTTCTTTTACCCGGACATTGCTTGATCCACTACAGTGTGGAGGCTGATCGACGGGTGGTTTGCTTTTCCACGTCGGCGAGTCAGAATTGAGACCTCCCCCCAAAAACACTGCCTCTAAGCTGAGGCGTTTCCTTCCCAGGAGTAACTTTCATGCTCATCAACACAAAACTCGCAACCTTGTTGCTTTCACTTGGAGTGATCAGTCTCGCTGGTTTGGTTAGCGTTCAAGCGGCCGATACCAAAGAATCAGTCACCGTCTTTGGCGAAGCGGATATCGCCGTTCCCGCAGATTTCAAGCGTGTCGAGCCCAAGTCACGAATCATTCAGCATGAGTTTCAAGCCAAGGCTGGCGAAGGCGATGCTGTGAAAACGGCGCGGGTTACCATGATGGCAGCCGGTGGTGATGTGAAAGCCAATATTCAGCGTTGGCAGGGACAATTTGCCGGTGGCGATCAAGATGCCCGCAAGACTGAAGAAATAAAAGTTGGCAAATGGAAGGTTTACATCGTCGATGTCAACGGAAGCTATGCCGAGCGGATGGGTGGTCCTTTTGCTGGTGGCAAAGTCGTCAATCACAAAGACTATGCTATGGCTGGTGCGATTCTTGAGCATCCCGATGGACGAAAGTTCTTTCTCAAGATGATCGGACCTTCGGATGTGGTGAAAGCCAATCGCAAGGCATTTGTAAGCATGGTAAAAAGCATCGAAAAGTAATTCCCATTGGGAATTGCTTTTTGATTCAGAGAAGACACTTCATGAACATTCAGAGCTTTCTGGAACATCACGGCATCAATCGCAACCCGTTTGCTGAGGAAGATGCCCAGACGGATCAGGTTTTTAAAGAGTTCTGCATCAGCAGCGCTTACCATCCGATCTGGGACAAGGTTTACGGGGATCCAAGTGAACCGTCGACTTCGATCATCTTTGGACCGAAGGGTTCCGGAAAGACAGCGATGCGTTTGCAGATTGATCAGCATCTAGGTCGATACAACGACGAGCATCCTGGACAAAGACTGTTTGTGATTCGCTACGACGATTTCAATCCGTTCCTCGATCACTTTTGTGAACGCTTGGGACGCAGGTTATCGCGAAAACCCGAAAAAGTACTCGACGCATGGCGACTGTGGGATCATATGGATTCCATTCTCTGTTTGGGCGTTACCGATTTGATTGACCGGATTCTGAATGCCGATCAAGGGATACCCGCTGAGTCGGTCAGTAAGCAGAGAGTTCACGATCTGGATCGTACCTATGCCCGTGATCTGTTGCTGTTGGCGTCCAGCTACGACCAGTCAACCGCATCGACCTTCATTGGTCGTTGGAACGAACTGAGGCGTGCCTTGGGTTACCGGAATTTCACGTCCAAGCTCAGTTTGATTACCGCCATTACTGCTGCCATTCTCTCGGTGTTGTTGGTGGTCCTGCTGTACTGGGGAGACTGGAGTAGCGGTGACGGTGATGAAGCAGGCAAGACTTCACGATTAACGCTGCTGCTGATTCCTGTCATGACGCTGATCGGTTCCGCACCCTGGCTGTGGCGGACCGCCAAGTGCCATGTGGCTGCGATGGGTATCCGCCGTCACATGCGAGTTGGGAAACGCGAGACGGGATCGTTGCGAAAAATACTGCAGCAATTCCCCACCAAGGAACTGGTGAATCAGCCACTACCTCGCTATGACCGCACCGATGACCGTTACGAATTGCTGAACAAGTTCAAGGCCATTCTGGGGCGTCTTGGTTTCAGCGGCATCATCGTTCTGATGGACCGCGTGGATGAGCCCCATATGACCGGGGGAAAACCAGAGTTGATGCGGCGATTTACTTGGCCATTGTTGGACAATAAACTGCTGAAACACCCCGGTGTCGGCTTCAAAATCATGCTCCCGCAGGAACTGCAGCGAGATATCGATCGAGAAACGCGGGAGTTCCACGAACGGGCACGTTTGGACAAGCAGAATGTGATTCCGGCTTTCCAGTGGACCGGCGAGTCTTTGTACGACCTGGCGCGGGCAAGAATGCTGGCCTGTGCCGCCCCCGGATCGAGTCCTGAACCCAAGGACTTGTTTTCGCAGGAGGTCAGCTATGAACGAATGCTCGCTGCATTTCAATCACTGAGTGTCCCAAGGCATCTGTTCCGATTTCTCTTTCGCGTTCAGGTCGAACATTGTAATCGGCATACCGATGCGCAGCCTGTCTACCGGATCAGCGGCGAGATTTTTGAGTCAACTCTGGCGGTGTACGCACGCGAGTCTGAACTCAGTCATTACTGAGCCCGCAGTTTGGAGTGGCCGCTGTTGAGGCGAGCAGAGGTTGATTCAACGTGTTGATTCCACTGGGAATTCCCTGAGGGTGGGGGGGACTGGCGGGTCAGGCGAAACCGTTGGCAGGGGACCCTTTTAGTAATTGGCAGGGGACCCTTTTAGTAAACAGGGTGACCACCACCGAACGGAGTGTGCCCCCCTCGGCTGCTGCCAAGTTGTTGTTGCGACCCTGTTTCCGGTGTCCCGGGTTGGTTGGGAAGGTGGTTTCTGGACCTGAGCGACCGTTAATAAGTCAGAAATAGGGGTGCACTGACTGTCAAGAACTCAATTTCACCTTGTGAACGACTCGCGTTTTGGTACGCTACCGGGCCCCAAAGCGGGGTCCGCAATTTCCGACAACACTTATCCTCGATGTCGAGCGGCTATCCGCTTGCCGCTCTGAAAACTGGAGAATGAACTAGGTGGGTACTAAGAGAACAGGCAAAGGTCGACGTAAAGTAGGACGCAAAAAAAGGCGTATGCGAGCAAAGATTCGACATCGTAAGAAGTAATTCGCGGTTGTTGATACGCTTTGCTTGGGGTGACCGCGACCCCGTGATCCTGCGACCCCGTGATCCTGCGATCCCGTGATAATTGGTCACATCGGGTCGGGCATGGATAAGATTCCACAGGCGAATCCCCGTAGATATGAGGATTGAGCGAAGTTTTTTCGCCTTTTCGTTATTTCAAAGGGGCTTTGTGGTGCGCGGTCCCGGACGCTCTCTGGGATGGCGTCCAACAGTGGTTCTGCCCGTTGCGCTTGGGTAATCCGGCTCATCCCTCACTCATGAACGCAGAATCCACCGTCTGCGGTCTGTTTTGATGCAGTAAAAAAGAGGGCGAGCGGCTAAATTAGAGACCGAGCGTAGCCCTGACTCACTGTCACACATTCCCCTCAAAACCTGCCGATCGCCCGGCACCCTGAACTTTCGCGAATGTCTACTGTTGATCCAAAAACGACCGATTCGGAGTCGCAAAATTCACCCGTGACCCCACACCGAAAACGTGGTGTGCCGGAAGGGTTATGGCTGAAGTGTCCCGGGTGTGGGGCTTCGGTCTATAAGAAAGAGGTGGAACAGCGACTCAACGTTTGTCCCAAGTGTGAGCACCATTTCTACGTGTCTGCCCGCGAGCGGATTGCGCAAGTGCTTGATGAGGGCACGTTCGAGCCGATGAATGAGCACCTGCGGCCGGCCGACCCCCTCGAATTCTCCGACCGCCGTTCCTACGCCGACCGCTTGGTGAGTGAGCAGAAGCGTACAGGCTTGACCGATGCTGCGGTGACCGGCACCGGAATGGTTCGTGCCCGTCGCGTTGCGCTCGCTGTCACGGATAGTGCCTTCATCATGGGCAGCATGGGGTCGGTCGTAGGTGAACGGCTCACGCGTTTGATCGAGTGGGCGACCGAACAGAACTTGCCGCTGATTATCATCAGCGCCAGTGGTGGTGGGGCCCGGATGCATGAGGGCATCCTGTCCTTGATGCAAATGGCCAAAGTGTCAGCTGCCCTGGCTCGCTACGACGAAGCGGGTGGCTTGTTCATCAGCGTGCTGACAAACCCGACGATGGGTGGCGTTGCTGCCAGTTTTGCCTCGCTGGGCGACCTTGTTTTTGCTGAGCCAAAGGCATTGATTGGCTTCGCTGGACCGCGAACAATCAAGGCGACCATTGGGATTGAATTACCAGAAGGTTTTCAGACGAGTGAATTCCTGTTGGAGCATGGTTACATTGATCGCATTTTGATGCGGAAGAATTTGAAAACGGAAATCGCGAGAGCGATCGATTATTGTGGAAAGTAGGCCTCGAGTTGCCCTTGCGGGCGACGCTCAAGGCAGCCCCTTACTTCGCATCTTGTGACAGATGAGCCTGTTTGACTCCCTTAAATCAGCCTTTCAGCCCTCTGGGGCTCGTGCCCTTCGTCGAATCGATGTAGAGGGTCGCTTTGCACGGCAGCGGACGGCTGTCACTGGCACGATGGCGCACTTTTATGCGGCCAAGGATCGCGAGTACGACGACCGTCTGGTCGGTATCAAAATCCTTGATATCGAGAAGATGGAACTCTTTGAGAGCCGATTCAAGGGCCTGAAAAAGCCCTCAGAAGGTGAAATTGCACTCTCCATGCATCACCCCACTGTTGTCGAGACGTATGAGGTGGGTTTAACGATGAAGGGTCAGCCGGTGCTGATCATGGAGTACATCGCCGGGCCCAGCATGCAGAATATTGTTGTCCAAAGGCAGGAAGAGCATGTCTCAGGGCGGCGACTCAAGTTGATTCGGGACATGGCCGAGGCGCTGAAGTATGTCCATTCGAAGGAGTACATCCACCGTGATATCTGCCCACGCAATTTTATCTGCATGCCGGGCAGCACCGCTGTCAAACTCATCGACTTCGGTTTGAGCGTGCCGGCTACGCCGGCATTCATGGTTCCAGGGAATCGAACTGGTACTCCGCTTTATATGTCCCCTGAAATCGTCCGACGCCGTGCGACTGATAAGCGGGTCGACATTTTTTCTTTCGGCATTACGTGCTACTGCCTAATTTCTTTTGAGCATCCCTGGCAGGGGGAGATTCTGAATGGTAGGGCTGCACTGTATCACGATACCTTGCCTCCGAAGGAACTGATGGAGCGATGCCCAAACGTTGATCCCCGTTTATCGCGAGCGATAATGCATGCCTTGCAACCGGCGGTTGGCGAGCGAACTGCCACGATGGACCAATTTCTGCAGAGTATCCGGTCGGTCGAGACAGCTTTTATCGACTAATTTTTGGTCCGGCAGCCAGGCTCGATGGGGGGATTGCTGCCACCGGGACGTCATCCGAGGATAATGGTGACTGATTTGGCTGATTTTGGCGACTTTATGCGGTTTACAGGCTGGGAATGCCGATGTTCAGACTGCGTGCGATCTTCGAAATAAGACCAGATCGTTGAGTGGAGTGGAGTGATTGGCCAATTCGGCACAATCGGACCGCAGGCCTTAAGGCGGCTCTGATTGGCTGTTTTCGCGGCGTTTTCGTTGACACTCTTTTTAGCCTGTAACTATACTTGGGTGTATGTGGTCAATTTGGGTAAGATTCCCGCCGCGGCGTTGTCGCTAGCCACTGCCGTCCTCCGCTTCGATATGATTGTGAGGATATAGCCTCCTGTCACTTGGTCGGTCTCGTCGTTTACGGAAACACTAATGACTCTACTTGGTAAGTGTTTTACTGCCCTGATCTTGATACTCAGTGTCATGTTCGCGGCTCTGGCTTTGGTGACCACTGCTTCGCACAAAAACTGGCGCGACGTCGTGCTCAAAGGTGTAAATGGTCAGCCCGGCTTGAAGGCTCAGATTGAGTCGGTCAATAGGGAAAAAGAACAACTGCGTGGTGAGAAGGAGCGAATACAGGCTTCTTTGACTCGCGAGCAGGTTTCGCGGAAGACAGCGTTGGCCGCGCTTCAGACGCAACTGGACACGCTCAATGAAACATTGGAGATGAGTGAAACGCAAGTGACGCTACTCACCTCCGCAAATATCGAGTTGGCACAGTCCAATGAGACGAAGAGCGAAGGTCTGGAACGGTTGGGCAAAGAGAACGAACTTCTTCGGTCGAATGTTCGCCAGGAACAGCAGGCTCGAGATGAACTCTTTACCCAAACGCTCAAGTTGACTGACGACATGAACGTACTTCGCGGTTTCAAGCAGCGTTTGGAAGAACGGAACAAGCAATTGATGGCCCAGGCTACCCGGTTCGAAGAAGTTGTTGCCGCTCTCGGCATCGACATCAACGAACCACTTGATGGTGCTCCACCAGAGCGAAATGGTAATATCCTGCAAATCGACAGACCCAGTCATCTGGTGTTGATTTCGATTGGATCTGACGAAGGATTGCGAGCAGGTCACTTTTTGGAAGTGACTCGGCAAGGCCGTTATGTTGGCAAACTAAAAGTGCGGACTGCTGAGCCTGATCGCTCGGTTGCGGAAATTCTTAAAGACTACAGCGAAGGCATCCTTCAGGAGGGCGATCGTGTCGACACTACCCTCGACTGATAAAAAGACGAAGCAACCAGCGAGTGTTTATACGGTGATGCTGTTCCTGAGCATGCTGTTCATGCTCTTGGCTGTCATTGCGATGTTCATAGAGTTTCGGCGTTATGGGCCTCAGTTATATAACACGCAAGAGGCACAGCCCAGCGTAATGGTGATGCCTACTGACAACGTTCGTATCATCTGATACGGTTCGTTTGTTACGTTGTGCTAGGTGTCCCCTTGGCAGGCACGAACTCTGAGCCTCGTCTCGTTCGCCGGCAGAGAGCTATTCTGCTCCGTTTGAACATGGCTGCACCGCTGTGCCACGCCAAGCACTGCTGTTGCCCCAAAGCGTGTGTCCGCTCTCCGGATCAAATCACGCTGTGTGTAATCGCCCCAGCCTTACGTCTGGCAGACCTTACGTCTGGCAGCCCGCTTGCCCGCGATGAATAGCCCCAGCATGGAGCCTCCCATCGCGGTTTTTCCCGGCTCGAATTCTTTTGCCCTGCAGAATCGATCTCCCGCAGGATGAATCCCCTACGCGATGGTTGATCCAGTGCCTGTCTGCACTGTGAGTTCAGACAAGGTCAAGCAATGGACGCATCACACCTTTCTTGAGAACAGGAAAGGAGTGCTTGCAAGCGATGCTCTTCCCACGAACCAAGGTGTTCCTAGGCAGCCCGTCGTTGCGTCTGCTGGATCGGCTTATCTCTTCTGGGCATGCTGACAATCATCTCATGCTGGTCGCATGAGGTGACTTTGTCCGCATGAAGACGCTCGAGCAGGCTGCCGCTCACTGAGGGTGCGAGCCCCCGCCCGATTGCCTCAGAAATCTGCCCGGGGCGAGTTAGACTTGATAGCACAGCCGCGATCGCTGCGGATGTTGATCGCGCCCAGCCACCACGTGAGAAATGATTCTTGATGCACTGGGTTCGCAAACCACGGCCCAGCGAAGACTCATCCCAGGGGAGCGAATCTTTCGTGTAGGACAATTTCGACTCGCTGGCCAAACAGCACCGCCAACCAGCCTGAAATGCCAAATGATGAAACGCATAGCTCGCTTCGAGGCAGTCATTGCTGGTGAAGGCATCGCTCAGTGAGCAGATTAGTTCGCGTCTCCAGAAAGAGGCCTGAAGATGGGCCCCAATTTGACGCGTCGCGGATGCTTCCAGGCTGGCGCGGCCTTGGCTGGCACTCTTGCATAGCCGATCAACACCGTCGCACCATCCAGCCGACACGATTTTGCCGTCGGTCACGTGACAGATCACTGGTGCGACGACTCCGCAGTCGTAGTGCTCGAATTTCTCCAAGGCGCCCTCTGTCCATCCGCTCGTCGCTTGAATTCCGTCTGATAGCACATGCACAAATCGCCCTCGCGATTGTGAAGCACCTGCCGAAATCAGGTCCAAAGGATGAGCCGAGTCAGCCACAACAAACCTGACCTCGTCACCGAGTTCGAATGGGTCCGTGTAGCTGCCATCGTGGCAAACCAGAACTTCACATCCAAGAACGGAATTCTCAAGCACACTGATTAGCGTGCTTTCAAACGCGGCGAGATCACGTCCAATGGGGATCACGATCGATAATCGAGGAATCGGAGGAAATTTAGACACCGATACCAATCCAACTTGAGAGGCCAGAAAGGGGTTCTGACAGACAGAACTTTCCGTACAACGGGACGGAGTATCCCTAGCGGGATTGTTCGGAATCGCGCACGCTGGAGTTGAGTTGTTCACGACAACACTGCAGCAAACCAGAGAGTTTTGGAATGCCCCCTACGAACTTGTTCGCTAATCCGCACAATTTAACATCTAACACTTCCCTCCCAGTCTGGAACTGAATCTAAGTATGGAAACTCGACGACTCTCGGTTCATGGTCCACTTGTCTCGGAAATTGGATTTGGTGGATGGGCGATAGGGGGAGGCTGGGGTGATCAGGCGGATGCTGATTCGACCGCTGCCCTGCATACCGCTCTCGATGCAGGGGTCAACCTGATCGATACCGCCCAAGGCTATGGGGACGGTCGAAGCGAGAGATTGATTGCTAGCGTATTGAAGGATCGCACTGAACAGGTTTTTGTGGCGACCAAGACTCCGCCTGATGTGGGGCCCTGGCCTCCCAGTCCTTATTGCCGTTGGCAGGATCGATATTCCGCCGCCTATTTGCGAGAGAACGTGGAACAGCGTCTCCGCAATCTCAATACTGATTGCATCGATTTGCTGCAGTTGCACACTTGGACACGAGCCTGGAATGATGACCCGCAGCCGCTGCTGGTGCTCCGGCAGTTACGTGAAGAAGGTAAAATTAATTTGATTGGTGTCAGCACGCCAGAGCAGGATCAATCCTGTGTGATCCAGTTGATGCGTGACGGATTGGTGGATGTGGTACAGATTATTTTCAACCTTTTTCATCAGGAGCCAGTTTCGCAGTTGTTGCCGGTGGCAGCGGAAACCGGCACAGGTGTGATTGTTCGAGTGGCCTTGGATGAAGGCGCGCTGACAGGTAAGTACTCGCCCGATCATTGCTTTCCCGAGACCGATTTCCGTAGTCAGTATTTCGCTGGCGATCGCATGTCCCGCGTGGCAGATCGAGTCGAGGCCATTCGGTCGGATCTGGATGATTTCGGGTTGGCCGAACAATACTCTCTGGCAGATGTTTCTTTAAAGTTTGCACTGTCACGGCCTGAGGTCAGTACTGTGATTGCAGGCATGCGGAACCATGATCAAGCAAAGATGAATACGCGAACAGCTCAACTACGCGATTTGCCTGACGAATTGATTGATCATTTACACCGCCACAACTGGTTACGAGGTGTCTGGTACGGCGGCAAGTGACCTCCAGTTATCTGGCTTGCACCCGCACGAACGGCTGCTGTCGGCAGCGTGGTACCCTGTAAGTTCGATCACAACACCCGATCGATGGAACTATTTGCAGGGTCAAGTTGCCGCGTCTCTCATCTGAATTCAATCACCTCTTTTACCCTGTTACGGAAGTCGCTCAGTGAATGATAACCAACGGTTGCTCAATTCAGCCATCGAAGCTGCTCGCCTTGGTGGTGATGTCCTGATGCGTTACATGCGTGAGGGTGTGCAAATTCGCAATAAGTCGTCTGCTGGCGGGAAGACTTATGATCTGGTTAGCGATGCTGATGTCGATAGCGAAAAGGCGATCGGTGCCCATCTTGGAAAACTCTTTCCCGATCACGAATTACTGGGTGAAGAAGATTTGGATGGTGATGCCAACGCAGATCATCTGTGGGTAATTGATCCCTTGGATGGTACCAATAACTATGCTCACGGTATTCCACACTTTGCTGTTTCGATTGCCCACTATCACTTGGGCAAACCAATCGTGGGAGTGATTTACAATCCTGCCCGAGATGACATGTTCACGACTGCCGCAGGCGAGGGAGCGTTCCGGAATGGGGAACGCATGCAGGTCTGCGATTCAGCATCGCTCGCACAAACTCTGGTGGGTTGTGGTTTCTACTACGATCGCGGTGCGATGATGCGTAGCACACTGAACGCGGTGGAGGAGTTTTTTGGTCAAGATATTCATGGCATTCGTCGCTTCGGGACTGCTTCGCTTGATCTGTGTCAGGTTGCCTGCGGGCAATTCGGCGCGTTCTTTGAGTACCAACTGTCACCCTGGGATTTTGCAGCAGGTCGACTGTTTGTTGACGAAGCAGGCGGCAAAGTGACCGACGGTCGCGGCAACCATCTGCCTCTGGAAATGTCCAGTGTCGTCGCGAGTAACGGTCAATTGCATGACATCGTGATTGACATCACGTCGCGGCATCATCCGGGGACCTGACGCCGCCCGTCGTCTGCAATAATCTGTCGCACCACGCTCGCTTGCGGGATTTCAGATTGCTGTGTCCACGGTACCGTGGTTGCGTCTGCGGTTGCCCAATATCACTGTTACGCGAAAATCACTGTTACGCGAAAATCCCTTGAAGGCAGTCATTGGGGCGGCAGCAAACACTTGCGGGTGGGACGCGATTGATCGAATAACCAAGCTCTCTCGCTGGTTGCACTTTTGATGTCTTTTCGGGTTAGCCGACAATCAACTATTGTTGCTCAAGGTCGAGGCAAGTGGAGAATTTGAAACACCATGTGTTGCTCAGATCATACCAGTCGTTGCAGTGCCATGCATCGTGAACTTGTGCGTCTCTTCGCCGTTGTATTTTTGGTCTGCCCGATCGTTACCGTGTCTTCAGTTGGATAGCGATCGTTGGCACTGTCATCCTGAGTTTGTGTACGCTGCAGTTGAGTCCAGATGAAAAGCTGACAAGTAGCATGGCAGCAAACACGGAACCCGTCTTGGCTTTGAACCACATCGATCAATTCTTGGGAGGCATGATGACCTCCGAGGAGGAAGCTGTGTTGCGTTCTGAAGCTGTGTTGCGTTCTGAACCTTTGTTGGGAAACCCGCTTTCCATTTGTGATTTGATTGACGCTTTGCCAGGAAACGGTGAGGCTTCCACACGCATGTCAATGTTGGAACTTTTGCCCCTGCAGCTGAAAAGAGCCTTTCGCATTTCCGAGCAGAATAGGGCTGTGGTTCGTTTTCGGTTACAGGACATTGGCATCGCCAGCTGTGGTCCCGTGTTCGAACGTGTGCAGGCACAGTTGGGGAAAATCGAGGCCCGACATGATGAATTTCGTTTGGAACTGGTCGGCCATGCGGTCAACCGTTGGCAAAACCTTTATCGTATAGTCGTTGATTTGGCTTTCTGTCGGGGGACTGCGAGTCTGATTATCTTTGTCGTTTTAACGATCGTTTATCGTTCGCTGCGATTGGGGCTGATATCGGTGATTCCCAATCTGTTTCCCTTGGCAATGACAGGGTTCCTGCTCTGGGTATTTGGGCAGAGTCTCGAGATTGTCAGCGTCTGTGCATTCACCGTATGTCTGGGCATTGCGGTAGATGACACGATTCATTTCTTGACCAGGTATCGTGAGAAACAAAGTGTGGGTGTGGATCGACGTCAGGTAATTCGACGATCCTTCATTGGTGTCGGAACAGCATTGATCATGACAACCATGGTTCTGATCATCGGTTTTAGCACAGTGCTGTTGAGCGATTCACGCGACCACCGTATCTTTGCAATAATGGGAATCCTGACCATCGGCAGTGCGTTGTTCGCCGATCTGGTTTTCCTGCCCGCCTTGTGGTTGCGTTTTGGCGGAATTAGAAAATCTGTTGTTTCCGGGAATGGTGAAAACGATGCATGATCAACCCTGGATTTCGGCGATTCGTAAACATGCGACCCACTGCAACGCCGAGTGGGTAGCAATGCGTCGGCATTTGCATCAGAACCCCGAGTTGTCGAATCTAGAATTTCAGACCACGGAATATCTGGTATCTGCCTTGGAACGCTTGGGGTTACCAACCCATGTGTCTGGCGAGGGCCGCGGCGTAACGGCTGATCTGGTATCGTCCGCGGACTTGGCGGACGGACCTCGTATCGCCATTCGGGGTGACATTGATGCGTTACCGATTCAGGATTCCAAAGTGGTGGATTATCGGAGTCGATGCGATGGGGTGATGCACGCCTGCGGGCATGATGTGCACGCCACCATTGTACTTGGCGCGATGCAGCTACTTGCAGCGATGCAGGCCGAACGTGAGTTGCCTTGGCCTGTTTCCGTTCGTGCGATTTTGCAACCGGCAGAGGAGTTGGCGGTTGGGGCAAGACATATGATTCATCATCATGCGTTGAGAGACGTGGACACGATTCTGGCCTTGCATGTTGACCCAACGCGTCTGGTGGGCTGTGTCGGATTGCGAGCTGGCATTCTGACGGCGGCGTGTGATGCGATTCATGTTCACATACAGGGCAAAGGTGGACATGGTGCCAGGCCACACATGACCAACGATCCCATCGATGCCGTGACGCATTGGGTGCAGTCAGCGTTCCGCCGGATTGGCCGCACGGCGGATCCTCATGAAACCGTTGTGTTTTCGGTCGGGCAAATCGAGGCTGGGCACAGCGTTAACGTCATCCCCGACACAGCCAGCCTTGCTGGATCACTTCGGTCACTTGATCAGGAAAGTCGTCGCGTGGCGTTGGAAACGCTGGAAGATGTTTGTGAGTCGATTCAGCGTGAAACGGGCTGCAAAGTTGAAATGAGACTCGGCGCGTCGGCACCAGCGGTGATCAACGATCAGAAAGTGATTGAGTTGCTGGTCGAAAGTGTGAATCAGACACTCAGTGCTGGCGCGATTGAGTGGATCGATCAGCCCAGCATGGGTAGCGAGGATTTTTCGTACTACCTGGAACAGATTCCGGGAGCCATGTTGCGTCTGGGGGTGGGTGGTGATCAGGTGGGGCACGCCCCGCTGCATACCTCGGCTTTTGATATCGATGAGCGGGCTCTCGCGGTGGGAAGCCAGGTTTTTGCTGCCACCGTTATCAATTATTTTGATCCTCGCAGGCAGGCGTAATGCGACTGCCAGTGAGTTGCCCTGCTGTAACGCACGGCACAGGTTTATTTCGTAGAATGAGCCTTAGCACTAGCTAATATGGGTGTAGGCGTAGGCGTAGCTGAATCGTTCATTGGAGCACAGTCATGGCAAAACTCGAATTCACCCCCAATGCCTTGCCAACGATTGGCGTCGAATTGGAACTCGGCATTGTCAATGGTGAAACCTATCAATTGGAAAGCGGTTGCAGTCGCATGATTGAGCGTTTGCCAGCTGATGTGGCGAATGCGGTCAAGCACGAACTGATGCAGTGTTGTGTTGAAGTGATCAGCGGTATCTGTCATACCGTAGGAGATGCACGTGCCGACCTGTCAAGAAAACTCAAACAAGTTGAGCAGGCGGCTGATGCGGAGGGCATGCGATTATGGTGGGGCGCGACGCATCCGTTCGGTCTTTGGGAAGAGCAGCAGGTCACAGATACACCACGCTATCGCAATCTGGTCCAGTTGTTACAGGAACTCGCCAGACGGATGATTACATTCGGTTTGCATGTTCACGTGGGTGTTGATACGGGTGACAAAGCAGTCATGATTTGCGATCGAATCATGCAGCATTTGCCAACCCTGCTTGCGCTCTCAGCCAGCAGCCCTTATTGGCAAACCAGAGATACAGGCTTGCATTCGCATCGGTCGAAACTAATGGAAGGACTGCCCACAGCTGGTTTGCCGACCTTGATGCGGAATTGGAGCGAATATGTCTGGCTGGTCAATCACATGGTGGATACCGGATTCATCAACACCATTCGCGAGATTTGGTGGGATGTTCGACCGCATCACAATTTTGGGACCGTGGAGGTGCGCGTTTGCGATATGCCGGGAAATCTGGACCATGTTTGCGGCTTGACCGCCTTGATTCAGTGTCTGGTGAAAAAGTTGAGTGATGAGATTGACGAAGGGACCTACCAGTTTGATTGTCATCCAATGATGGTTCGCCAGAACAAATGGCGTGCGGCACGCTATGGTATGTCGGCCAAACTCGTTCATGCTCGTGACTATCGCGTGCAACCGGTGAAACAGATCGCCTGCGATCTGGTGGATCGTTTGCGGGATGTGGCCCGGGACCTTGGTTGCGAGTCAGACTTGATGTACGTCAAAGAGATCGCTCAGGGCCAAGGTTGGGCTGAGCGGCAGCGGGGGGTTCTGGAATCGACCGGCAGCCCGATGGCTATTGTTGAAACGCTTTCGAGTCAGGCCAGAGTCAGTGATTACGACGTAATTGTGAAGTGATGAAATCGAATCTTGTTATTAAGTCGTTGGATCTGGCTGGTTTGCAGGACATTGCAGCGAGACTCGTTCGTTGTTTGCCCAGGCGATTGACGCTTGGCCTGGTGGGAACACTGGGAGCCGGCAAGACAGCTTTCGTCCAAGCGATCTCACGGGCGATTGGTGTTGATGCTGCTGATGTGACCAGTCCCACCTTTACCCTGCTGCAATCGCATCGCAGCGGTGATCAGATACTGCACCATCTGGACGCCTATCGGGTGATGGACGAGGACGAGTTTCTTGAGTTGGGCGTCGAAGAACTTTTTGACGACGAGCAGGCGTGGACGCTGATTGAATGGGCAGACCGAGTGGAAGGGGTGATGCCGCGGGAAACGTTGTGGTTAGAGATCCGCATCGAAGAACAGCCTGACTTGCGGACGGTAGAATTCAGAACCTCGGACAGCGGTCTTGCTCGCGTTGTCGAAACGGCACTACGAGAAATGATGCCGAGTGGCTAAGCTGCGGGATATACGATGGACCAGCCCACTGCATCTCTGCCGATTGTCCGCCGCCTACCCGACGATCTATGTCTGGTGGACGTGTTCTCGCGTCTGTCCTGCTTGCCAGGTTGCCTGTGGCTCGATTCGGCCTCGCGTGGCCCGGACGATCTGCATGGTCAGCCGATTGGGCGTTACAGTTTTCTGACTGCTGACCCCATTGAGACGCTGGTCGCATTTGCTGGTGATCCAGACCCATGGCCCACTCTGGCTGAGTGGTGCCGCCGTTTGCCGCAAGATAAAGACCCGTTGTTGCCTGCCTTTCAGGGTGGCATTGCAGGTCTGCTCGGCTACGAGGCGGCAACATGGCTGGAACAGATTGCGACGGCTGCTGCAGATGATTTGCCGACACCCGCCATATCGTTGGGTCTTTACGATTGGACAATGGCGTTTGATCACCTGCAGGGTCAAGGGTGGATTATCAGTCAGGGACTGGCAGCGAGCGATGAATGTCAGCGGCGGGTCGTGGCTTGTGAGCGAGCGGATTACTTCGAGAAACTGCTACTTGGAAGTTCCGCAGCCGATGTGCCTGTGGCGGGCCAGGAAATCCTGTCTGTAGAACCCGGACAGAACCAAACTGCCGCTGACCTCGACTGTCGGGCGGTCCCATTGCAACAGCAATATCAGACCGATCACCCTTCGGTGACCAGCAATTTTACAAGCGACCAGTTTAAGAAAAGTATTGCTGAGGTGGTCCGCGCAATTCGCGCTGGTGATTCTTTTCAGGTCAATCTTGCACAGCGGTTACTGGCCAGGCAACACTTGTCATCGACCGAGTTGTATCTTCGATTGCGGGAACGTAACCCTGCTCCCTTCAGCGCCTATTATGGCGGAGACGATTTTGCGGTCTTGAGCAGTTCACCCGAGGGATTCTTGCAGGTGCGTGGTTCAGTGGTCGAAACCAGACCCATCAAGGGAACCGTTCCCCGCACGGGGCATGAATCGACTGACCATGCTCTTGCGAAGGAACTTTCCAGTAGTGAAAAGGATCGTGCCGAGAATGTCATGATTGTCGATCTGATGAGAAACGATCTCTCGCGGGTCTGCCTTGACGAAAGTGTTCGTGTGCAGCAACTCTGCGAGTTGGAGAGATACGAGTTTGTTCAACATCTGGTCTCTGTGGTAACGGGAGAGTTGCAGGAGGGAAAGACGGTGGTCGACCTGCTTCGTGCCTGTTTCCCCGGTGGCAGTGTTACGGGGGCACCGAAAATTGAAGCAATGCGGACCATCGCGCGTTTGGAACCCAATCCTCGTGGTCCTTATTGCGGTTCGATTGGGTACATCAGTTGTGGTGGTGATGCCGATTTTAATATTTTGATTCGTACCATCACAGCAGCTCATGGCCACTGGCAGTTTCCGGTTGGCGGCGGCATCACAGCACGCAGCACGCCCGCTTCCGAAGAAGCCGAGACGTGGGCAAAAGCGAAAGGCATGTTGCGAGCGGTGCAACAGGAGTGAGTGAAGGCCGGGCTTTTTCACCAAGTGTCTGCGGCTTTGAACCGTCTGTGACCAGCTTCCATCGTTTCAGTGGCTGTCGCGTGTTCTGAATGGTATGCATTAGCACTTTCACACTGGGCAAGACCTTTTTGCATTAACGGTCGATGGTACTGCCGCTCGTGGAATCGGACTTGCGAAGCCTTGTACCGCGACTTGCGGTTTAGCGACTTGCGGTTTAGCGACTTGCGGTTTAGCGCAAAACCTTTTTTCGGTGAATACATTTTCGATAGCTGCCAGATGCGAGTTTGTGAATTTGCAGCTGTTGGTTTTTTGCTTGCATTCATTGCCCTGCAGTCGTTTGTCCGCGTTTTTGAGGTTTTTATCTTGCCCTTACCCATGCTGCGATGCCGGGCAATCGAAAATGCTTTCACCAGGCCCCACTGAAGACTGCGGTTCAAATGGCGAACAATGGGAGCGTGTGGTTCGTCGTATGTCTTTCCAACGGAGCAAAAAAAGTTTGTTGTTTTGGAAATACAAGCATAGACTCAAGGCCTATTCACTTGGGTAGCTGCCCATGACCAACAACTCTCTTCTAATTAGGTCAAGACAATGCAAACTCGTTTCCGTGAGCTATTGGGCTCCCGTCGTTCTGGCAGAGTACGTCAGGCCCGCCGGCGGATTCAACTCGAGTCTCTCGAGCAAAGAATTACAATGTCAGCATCGAGTGGTATGGAGTCTGACATCCCCGGTCAGGTATTTGCTCCCTACGTTGATACGACGTTGTGGCCGCCCTTCGATTTTGTCGAACTGGCGAAAAACGAAGGGATCAAATATGTCACGCTCGCATTTGTCGTAGCAGATCCTTCGACGAGTGAGCCAAGTTGGGGTGGTTACTACAGCGTGGATTCAGGATACCGAGGTGATCAAATCGATGCCTTGCGGGATCTGGGGGGCGAGGTGCTGGTTTCATTCGGAGGAGCAGCTGGAACGCCACTCGCGGCTGCGATATCAGATGTAGATGACTTGACTCAGGCGTATCAGGCAGTCGTCGACCAGTACGATTTGACTTGGATTGATTTCGATGTCGAGGGGGCGTGGGTTGCCGACGACGTTTCGATTGACCGCCGTTCCCAGGCCATTCGCAATTTGCAGGATCAAGCTGCATTGGATGGCAAGCCGTTGGAAGTTTGGTTCACCTTGCCCGTTCTGCCGAGCGGCTTGACGAATGACGGACTGCATGTTGTTGAATCAGCCTTGGGTCATGGAGTTGACATAGGTGGGGTGAATATCATGGCCATGGACTACGGCGATTCTGCAGCACCGAATCCGGATGGCCAGATGGGGGATTATGCGATCCAGGCAGCATCGAGCCTGTTCAATCAAATGCGTGGCGCCTATGACGCCGCTGGCGTGCAGGTGACGGATGCTGAATTGTGGAGTCTCGTCGGAGTCACACCGATGATCGGTCAGAACGATGTCATGTCAGAAAGGTTCTATCTGGAGGATGCCGAAAAGTTGCTGGCCTTCGCGGACGAAGTTGGGATGGGATTTCTGTCCGCCTGGTCGGCCAATCGTGATGCGCCTTGTGAAACATTGGGACAGTTGGCACTGAATTGCAGCGGTGTCCCACAGGAGCCATTTGAATTCTCGCAGACGCTTGGGCAATTCACGATTGGCTGGGGAGATGGAGGGACCGACGGCGACCTTCCGCCAGGCACACCCGGCGGCGACACTGGCTCAGGCTCAGACAATTTGCAGGGGCAGGTCTTTCCAGTCAACTCTGCTGGGCCCGATATCGTGAACTTCAATCCTGCAGAGGATCGACTCGATTTTGGCGATATTTCGGTTCACAACCTGATCATGGGGAAGCTGGAAACGGGTGAGGTCGCGATTGTGAATCCATGGGCGTGGGCCCCCGAGTACCAGGTGATTCAGGGACGGAGCTACACCGACTTGAGCATCGAGAATTACGGCGTGGTCGGGAATGAACATCTCCGGCAAGACATGGGAGGTGTCGTGTCATGGGAACTGGGCGTCGGTCCTCGAGAGGCTGATACCGTCTATGTGCGTTCACACGAGTATGGTGTTGAGGAACGGGTCGATGATTTCGACCCTGCCAATACCAAACTCAGCTTCCTGTATTTTGGAACGCGTGAACGTCTCAGCGTTGAGGATACAACTGAAGGCTTGTTGATTTCAGTACAGCCGACGAATCAGAGTGTGTTGCTGGCAGGGATTTCAAAGAGTGATCTGATACCGGCCAATATTGAGTTCCACCACGATCAAATTGTGGAAGATCAGTTGGAGCTGCATTTCGGATTCACCGTTGAGCAGTTAACGCTTGTGAGTCGATCAGAGTTGTTGACTCCCGCAGCGCCCGCCGGGCAGACGACTGATGGAAACCAGACGCGACCAGGCAGTGGAAATCCACATGATCACGACAATCATGATCATGGTGGTGGCGATATGCCTGGGATGATGCCATCGATTTCGGTGGCTGATGTGATGGTGGCTGAAGGGTCGCCGGGAAGTGTTGCCAGTGGCGCGTTGACGACGCTGGGCAATCAAATCGTCGATGCCGCTGGCGACCCGGTTCGTCTTGCAGGGGTGAACTGGTTTGGTTTTGAAACAACCAATTTTGCTCCGCATGGCCTGTGGAGTAGAGGCTATGTTGAAATGATGGATCAAATGAAGGCGGAGGGATTCAATACGATTCGATTGCCATTCAGTGATGAACTTTTTGATGCCGCCAGCACACCCAATGGAATTGACTTCAACAAGAATCCAGACCTTCAGGGGCTGACTGGCCTTGAAATCATGGACCGGATCGTCGCTCAGGCTGACGAAATCGGGATGCGAGTGATTCTGGACCATCATCGGTCAGCCGCCGGGAATAGTGCAAACGAATCCGGGCTTTGGTATTCTCAGCAATACCCCGAGTCAGTCTGGATCGACCATCTTTCGCAATTGGCGGTTCGGTACACCGGAAATGCCTCGGTGGTTGGCATCGATTTGCACAATGAGCCGCATGGCGTGGCAACCTGGGGTGACGGTTCGGCCAATGATTGGCGGTTGGCTGCTGAACGGGCGGGAAATGCCGTGTTGGCTTCTAATCCAAATTTACTGGTCATTGTCGAAGGCGTGGAATCAGGTTCGTCAGGGAACTACTGGTGGGGCGGTAATCTGTCGAATGCCGGTGATGCACCGGTGAGGCTCGATGTCGCCAATCGTCTGGTCTATTCGGCCCACGATTATCCGGCCAGCGTCTACCAGCAGCAGTACTTTAGTGATCCAGCTTATCCCGAGAATCTGCAAGCGGTTTGGAACCAAAATTGGGGTTACCTTTTCCGTGATGGCATTGCTCCCGTATTACTGGGTGAGTTTGGCAGTCAGCTGGAAACGGTCAGTGATCAACAATGGTTCGATGCCATGGTTGAGTATCTGAAAGGTGACCTCGACGGCGATGGGGACAATGACTTGCAAGCTGGGCAGAAGGGCGTTAGCTGGACCTACTGGTCGTGGAATCCAAATTCCAGTGACACCGGCGGGATTTTGAAGGATGATTGGCAAACAGTCCACGACAACAAAGTCGATCCGCTGAATCCGGTACAGGGTGAATTTGCAAACATCGATGGCACTCTTTCCTCAGTAGCTCTTGTGACGGTTCGACTTTCCTCTACGTCCACCGAAACGGTGACCGTTCAGTACTCAACAGCCGATGGTACTGCACTGTCGGTGAGCGATTACACGGCTACCAGTGGAACACTTGAATTCCAGCCGGGTGACTTGGTCAAAACGTTTCAGGTGACTGTGAATCCGGACGCCATTGTCGAGCCGGATGAGCAGTTTGTGATCAACCTTGCCAATGTCGTCAATGCGTCTCTCAGCGATGGTGGGGCAACGGTAACCATTGTTGACGACGATAACACCGAACCGCTTTTGCCGACGATCAGCATCAGCAATGCCTCGGTCAGTGAGGCAGATTCCGGAACGACGGCAATGACCTTCACTGTTTCATTGTCCAGCGCGGCAATGAAAGACGTCACTCTGGAATTTGCGACGACACAGGGTACGGCGCTCGCACCAGATGATTACGCCGATGTGTCAGGAAGTCTGACGATTCCAGCGGGGCAAACTGAGCGAGAGATTACGGTTCTTGTGGCTGGCGATCTGCTGGATGAGGGGAATGAGTCCTTTCAGATCACTCTGGCCAACGCGGTGAACGCAACCTTGGCAGTTAGCAACGCAACCGGAATGATTGTGGACAACGATCGGATCGAAGCCACACCTGGGTTTTCTTACACGACGACCGACGATTGGGGCAGCGGTTTCAACGGTGAGATCACCTTGACCAATCGGGGTGACGAGGCTTGGTCTGATTGGCGTCTGGAATTCGAGTGGAGCCATGAGGTCAGTCAGGTTTGGAATGGTGTCTTGGTCGACCAGGCGGATGGACGCTATGTGATCGAGAACGAATTCTGGAATGGGGTGGTTGCGCCCGGGAAAAGCGTGACCATAGGCTTGGGTGGTAGTCCGGGAAATGTCACGACCATGCCATCCAACGTGTATGTCAATGGCATGGCAGTCGCGGTCGGGGAGTCGACACCCACGATCTCAATTGCTGATCTCAGCCTTGCTGAGGGTGACACGGGAACATCCGTTGCAAATTTTGTCGTTTCTCTGTCAAGGGTTTCCAACCATGACGTTACTGTGAATTACACGACGCAGGATGGCTCTGCCATTGCCGGGTCGGATTACGAGAACAGTTCGGGAATCGTGAGCATTCCCGCCGGCAATCTGACCGCCGTCATTTCAGTGAACATCAACGGTGATCTCGATGTTGAAAGTGATGAAACACTGACTGTCGCACTTTCGTCGCCGCAGGGCGCGGCGATTGCCAACGCTGTTGCAACTGTGGTGATTGAGAATGATGACTTATCGGCTGGTAACAGTTCTGCTGAATACCGGACGGTCGATGACTGGGGGTCCGGATTTACCGGCGAACTGAAACTGACCAATCAAACGGATCAGGCGTGGGATGGCTGGGAAGTTGAATTTGACTGGGAACACAATTTGACGCAGTTCTGGAGTTCGCAGTTGGTCAGTCGATCCGGCGACCATTACGTGATTAAAAACGAAAGTTGGAATGGAAGGGTCGAACCTGGGGCGAGTGTGACTCTGGGTTTTAGCGGCGATCCAGGCAACGTGACTTCGAGTCCACGCAATATCGTGATCAACGGAGATAGCGTTGGGGGAAATGATGACCCGCCGAATGACCCCATCGAAATATCGGTTAGTGATGTAGCGATGGTTGAGCCTGATGACGGCAGCGAAGCCATGGTGTTTACCGTCAAACTGTCGCATGCTGTCCCTGCAGGACAAGTGACTTCGGTTGACTACGCAACCGTGGGTGTGACCGCAACCGCAGAGCAGGATTACCTGCCAGCAGAGGGAACGTTGACATTCCTGCCCGGTGAGATGGAGAAGACGATCGACGTTCTGGTCAAAGGTGATACCGCAGTGGAGGCGGATGAAACGTTTGAACTGGCCTTGAGCCAGCTCGTGAACGCCCAGTTTGGCGACGACACCGCGGTCGGCACGATTCAGAATAATGATTCTGAGGCGTCCACGGGTGACGTTGCCTGGAGTGTTTCCAGCGAATGGGGAACCGGGTATGTCGCATCCATTGTGATCACCAATACGGGGACTCAAGCGTGGACAGACTGGGAGCTTGAGTTCGATTCACCCCATGAAATATCCAGTATCTGGGGAGCAGAAATCGTGAGTCACGAAGGAACTCGATACCGTTTGCGTCCCCTTAGTTGGAGTCGTTCGGTTGCCCCCGGGGGCAACGTCAATATTGGCTATCAGGTCAATGCAGGCGGTCCCCTCGAACCGACGAACTTTGAACTGAAGTCGACTTGATCGATCGGCATCAGTGGTTTGCGTTTTCGATGCGTTTCCTTTGAATGAGGCCGTCTATCAGAAAAAGCAAGGTTCCGATTTTGTGCCGATTGTCCGTGAGGTTGGACAGAGGAGTTGAAATACGGGTCGCTCCTCCCTGCCACTTGCGCGGACAACCGGCATTTAACTGTCCCGTGAGGTGGTTCGGGCCTTATCTTTCCATTGCCGGACATGATCTTGCTACGATCGGTGACTCTTCGCTCGGGGCAAGGGACCTTCTGCCAGTGGCTGTCAAGTTCTTAACGGGGGGCAATGCTTGGGCGTGAGAGTCAGATCCTCGATTTGCAATGCCCGAAACTGCAAACCGACGGGATAGAGTTTGGGACATTGGAAAAATCCTGACAACTCGATCATACTGTTGCTCTGAGGACGCGCAGTTGCAGGACTTTGATCTGAGAGGTCCCTTGCAGGAATTGGTTTCCTGATGGAACATCACGATCGCGTTGGAAAAACCGTCCGCATGCAGCACTTGGTTGGGGGCGTGACAGGTGTTCAGTTGGTCATGCTGCACGCTGATAAATGATGCCAGTGCGATTACGCCCCTTGGAATCAATCGCTCCCGTTTTCCTGAGCACGTAGGCGATTTGCTGAGCATTCCAGCGTGGACGGTCGATCATGGTTGCCAGTTCAGCAGTGTTGAAATGTTGCACGGTTTCCGGAATGTTCAGCAGGTCCAGCAGATCGGCAGGTATCCGCAGTTCAATGGAACGTTGGATTGCTTCGAGTCGGACGTCTCCTACCTTAAAGTCTTTGTGCCAGCGTCTTCGGCGTTTTTTGCCGGGCAGACGCAATTGCTCAATTTCAATCAGCGGTACCTCAATCACCAGATTGGGGTGCGGGAAAACTCGCGTGAAGTAGATCAATTCGTCAAACACATCAAGCGGATTACCTCGCTTGGGACTCAACCTGCGTGAAGTGATGGGCCCACCAGCTTTGCGGGACTTGGCGATTCGTGTCCGCATGATGACTGGTTTGACAACGCGAAGCTGGTGTCGCTTGAGCAGGTTTTGGCACTTGTCGCGGATGGCTGACAGCGAGGCACATTGGACCTCGATCAATTCATCATCGCGAATTGCATCGATGCGATAACGACCCATCACCACTTCTGTGCTGGCGTCGTCTTGTGCGTAGCAGCGTTTGAGCTGCTGATGAAGTGTCGTTTCCATGACGATTTATCGGTGGGCTTCCTGTCCCACGATGGATCGCGACTCGGTTTACTCAGGCTCGATTCCAAAGTCACGAATGGTTGTCAGTGTTATCAGTTCCAGGCCCTTGGCACGGAAGGCTTCTTCGCCACCGGCCAGCCGATCGATGATCGCAATGACCCTTTCCACCACCAGGCCGTATTCTCTCGCAGCATCGACTGCTTTCAGAGCACTGCCACCGCTGGTAATCACGTCTTCGACGATCACGACGCGTTGTCCGGGAGCGACGGGGCCCTCGACCTGTTTGCCTGTGCCGTGGTCTTTGGGTTCCTTGCGGACCATGAATCCCTTGAGGGGCAAGTCCCGCTGCCCTGCAAGCGTGATGATGGAGGCTGTGATCGGGTCAGCACCGATGGCCATTCCGCCTACCGCTTCGGGCAGCGGTCCGGCAGTCTGCATCGCGTCCAACATGCCCTCGGCGATCACATTCGCACCTTGAGGATGCAGCGTGATGTTGCGGCAATCGAGGTAATACGATGCCTTCTTGCCGCTGGCAAGCGTGAACTCGCCACGCTGAAGTGCTTCGGTTCGGATCAGTTCCAGCAGCGCATCACGATCGTAAGACATCTTGAATTTCTCTTCGTCAGATAAAGGGAGCGGGGGAATTGTCACTCCCCACAGTTTTACCGACGAATCGTAACAGAAGAACCCTGCGACAGAATGCCGTACAAGTCATCGGCAATGTCTTCGGCCAGGCTGATGCAGCCATTTTCGTTGGGACGCGTTGGATTGGGGCTGCCATGAATGCTCACTTGGTTGCCGAGATCCATCCAGTAATTGCCATAGGGGTTTTCCGGGCTGTCAGGGGCAATCGGAGTCCCGCTTCGGTTGTAGAAGGTTTTGCCGGTCTGCTTGTCCTGAATGGTGTAAAACCCGGGAGCCGGGGCTGGGTCTGTTCCAATGCCAATCGGAAAACGACCTGCATAAAAATCGCCCATGAACAGGGTCAGTTCTTTCAGATTCAAATTGATTTCAGCACGGAATGGGCCACGGACAACCTTCAAGTCGGTGCCTGGCAGGATCGTTAAGGGATCCTTGATCCCATTGATGTTGGCGAGCAGTTGCCAAGGAATATCATAGCTTCGGGCGACATCCTCAAGTGTTTCATTCCGGCTGATGCGGTGAGGCTGTTCCAAAAGATGCCGTTCTGAGTAAATCACTTCCCGGGCCAACGGATCCAGTCTCGCCAGCATTTCGCTGCGTTGTTCACCCGATATGTTGGGGGTGTTGTAGAATAGACTTAGCGTGGCCAGGGCATCTTTGCGTTTATCCTGACTGAACTGCATGTCCGCAGTGCGGATTGCATTGGCCAATCCGATATCGGGAGGCATGACCGCGGTGACCGGAGCTACCTCTGACGTGCCTGCACCCACACTCTCATTGCCTGCTGTTTTGATTCCACCTGCTTGATTAAATCCGGGTTGCGGAAGAACAACACCACTTGGCTGGAAATCTGAGCTGATATTGTCCGGGCTCGGTAGTGCGAATTCGTTCTCAGTCTGAGGGTACTGGTCCCTGGAAAACGCTCTGGCGATATCGGCCTGAGTCACTGGCGATTCGGCAGGTGGCAAGGTCGTGCCCACGTTAGCCAACGGAAGCGGGGACGTTCTTTGGTTCTGAAGGTCCGGAGAAAGACCTGCTTGGCCTGTTGCAACACCAGGTTCTGTCAACGAGGCAATTTCTGGCGGAGTCGGCGAGCCCGAATTCGGTGAGGAGAGATTGGCGGTATCAGTGGGCTGAATCGCGGCTCCCGAACCGAGACTGGTTCCCCCCAATGAATCTGGCAGGCCTAGGTCAGAGTCGAACTGCATCCCGTTATCAATGGTGAGCAGGTCCTGAACATCTTCAGGTAGGGTTTCCGGAGGCTTGGTCATGGAGACATAAGCTCCATAAATCACGGCCATCATCAACACAACGATTGCGGCGGTTTTTAACGTCTGCACAACTATCCTCCATGACGCGACCTGATGCGATCAGGTTCATCACATGTATTGCTAGTAATCCACGGTCAGGCCACCAGTTCCACTTGTTTCAGCGGGAGACTCGGCTCATCACTCGGGACATTAGCGAAACCCGGCGAGTCCCTGCCAGATCAGTTTTCCAGACCCCTCGATTTTCAAGTGCGGGCCGGGTCTCGCCTCACGCCGGGTCTCGCCTCACGATCAGTGACCCAACCGCTGGCGGGACCAGATAGAGCCAATAGCTAGCAAGTGGCTTCCCGAGGGGGTTGAAAACAGGCTGCGGGAAAACAGACTGCGGGAAAACAGAGAAAGACGACCCTTTGGCAAGGAGCTTGTCAGGCCCAAAGGTGTCCGTAGACGCTCTCAGCGACGTTCCTTTGGATCAGGGATTTTCCTCCGCTTGGGAAGGCTCGGCAATCTTGCCCGTGGACCAGACCGTGGTGCCGTTGTTCCCTTGGTATGCCAGACTTCTGCCATCCGGACTCATATGCACCTTATGTGATTTTATATCGTCTACACCAAGGTTCCTCGTTCCATCGTAGCTAGGATGCAGGTTCATGATCTTCGTTCCGGTGTTCATGTTCCAGACGGCAATTTCTTTTCCCTGATCGAGTGAAATGAGCCGTTGGTTGTCTGTGGTGACGACAAAGTCAGAGACCCGATTCTTGTGACCCTTGAACTGCCTCTTTTCCTTGCCGGTTAACGCATCACAAGCAATGATGTTTTTACCGTTGGTTCGTTTGCCATCGGGAACCTCTACATACAGAATTTGCTTTCCATCCGGTGTGTAAATCCCGGATCCGCCCGGCAAGACAAGGACGGTTTTTCCTGAAGCTACATCAATGACTGTGCTTTGGCCATCCAAGGTTCCGGCGACAATGCGATTACCATCATTATTCCAACTAAGACGCGACCCAATCATGAACGGGTAGGGCATTTGTTGAATAATTTCACCGGTGTTGCTATCCCATATTTTGAGTTGATTATCGAATGAGATGGAAGCAAGTCTTGTTCCATTGGACTCATATGCGAGTGATTGGATCGATGATTCGTGGGCTTTCCACGAACGTAGAGATTCTCCTGTGCTTGGATTCCAAATGTATATGGTGCCATCATATAATCCGGCTGCCAGTTGATTACCCTGTGGATGAAACGTCAGGCACTCTGCATCATTCAACCCAGGCTCCCAACCTTCAACACCCGAATGGAAATCAATTGCTTTTCCTGTCGGAGCCAGGCGGCTAAGCGTGGTTAGTTTTCGGGCGCTGCTTGTTGTCCTATGACCGAGGCGCGTGCATAGGAAGAAGTTTCGCGTTCCTTGATCATTAGCAACTTCTATGTCGATCGCCATCTTGGACGAGACGTCCGTCGAAGCTGATGCCCCTACTGTGACCTTACCGTCCTCTTCCAGCATGTCAGCACCCGTTAGCGCGAAACTGGTTTCCAGTGGGTGAAACGCCAGTTTTCCCGACCGGTACTGTCGAGGATTATCCCACAAGGGAAAGACTTTCAGTTTTCCTGCCCTATCCGCACTGACAACAAGGTTATTACTGCGATGTAGAGCAAGACAGCACACCCGTGTTTCATGGCCTCGCAAAACCCGTGTTCCGTTGTAAGGTCGATGGACTCGAATCGTTCCATCCCGTCCCGATGAGACAGTCATGTTGCCAAATATCCTATGCCAGGTCATTACTACATGATCAATCGCCCCAGTGTGGTCATGGTATCTGTCTTCGGAAATGTTGTCGCCGGTCGACCACGTGGTGATCTCTCCAATCCTGTTTCCTAGCACCAGCGTCGGTTTACTTGTTAAGTGCAAGGCTGGAGCAAGACGTATGAGTTCCCCACCATTTGAAAACTCACCTTTTTCAATCGCAGTCGGTGCACGAAGGGCCGTCCGCGAAAATTCCGGCCGATGATTCGATGGCTGGTGAATAGAATTCCGAGTTTCTGTTCCTTTGACTGTGTGCTTTAAGATGCCTTGTTCCAAGTCCCAAATAGCGATGTTGTGTGACAGATTGAAAGCAAGATATTTCCCACTAACTTCGCAGGCAAAGCGTCTTCGCGGGTTCCAATAATCTTCCTGAAGTGGCTTGCCACCCCGAAGAGTCAAGGCTGGAGCAATCATCTTGACATCATCGGTTTCGAGGTTCAACGATAGGATGGCGCCCTTGTTATTTCTCACAATACACATTTCTCCCCAATCATTTGGGGGGCAGAGATCGATATCGAAAACATCATCTGATCCAACCTTGACTCGCTTTTCCTGCTTCAGTGTTTTCGCGTCGAAAAATCGAATCTCACCAGACTTGGAACCGACGACAATTAACTGACCATCGTCCTTGTAGTCCATGCAGTACCCACCACTGGGGCCCAGAGACACCTCCCGTTTCATAGTGCCATCGATCTGCCAGATTCGAAGAAATCCATCTCCACCGAGAGTTGCGAATTCGAAGATGTCGAGAACTGGTGATTTATTACGTAACCCGACGCCTCTAACTTCTCTGGAAGGTGGAGTAGTCACATCCATGATGGCAAATCCTGGGTGCGGGTTGATGCTGCATATTTCCTGATGCACTTGCTGATTCAGGTAATGCCATTCGAAGCCGCGATAATCGTTTCCTGTTGACGGGTCCTGATAGAAGCCAAGCAGTTGTCGTGTGTAAGCAGGATTGTTGTTTTCCAGTGCTGACTGGGCAAGAATCATCCGCGTGTCGTACAGAGCATGCTCTGCCTCCTTGGCTTTCGCATCGGCACGTAGTTGCTCTTTGCGATACT
>JAPKCI010000307.1 GCA_028823035.1 Rubripirellula sp. | reverse complement strand
AATCCAGTGATGGTCAAGCACCCTGTTGAATTCAAGGATGGCATGCCAACTGATCCGACCCGGTTCAACACAGCCACCGAATTTTTGATTCAAGCCCAATATGCCGACGGCAAAGAGCTTGAAATTCGCCACGACCAGGGGAACGGCATTCTATTTGAAGGCACCAAGGGCAGGATGTTCGTCAATCGTGGTCGCCTGACCGGACAACCAGTTGAGGACCTTGCCAACAATCCCTTGCCGGACGGCGCCATTCGTGAAGTCTACAAGGGGCAGGAACCCACGAATCACTTTGGTAATTTCTTTGAGTCGGTTGTCGCAAAACGCGAGCCCATCTCCGATGTATTCAGTCACCACCGAGCGTTGTCGACCTGCCATCTGGCAGGAATCGCAGCAAGACTCAATCGGCCAATCCGCTGGAACCCGGCAGAAGAAAAAGTGATCGATGATCCTGGTGCACAAGCCCTGGTTGGTCGCGAAGCGAGGAAAGGATTCGAAACCAACATCACCTGATCGATACTCATTCGTCTTCGCTATGCGATATGGTCCTACGGCAAAGTGTCCACATCTGTTTTCAACCATCCGTTTTCAACCATCTGTTTACAATTATCTGTTTTCAATTATTGACAGATCGTCTATTTCCCCCACCCATGGAGCTGGCATTGCGATTCACCACACCCCTTCGATTGACCCTCGCCGTAACGTTGATGGTCGCGTGCCTCAATGTCACAGCCGAGGATCTGGTATTTCGCGACCTTTTCAACCGCAAAGATTTAGCGGGCTGGATTGATGTCAACACATCCCCGGAGACCTGGTCCGTTAAGGATGGGATTCTTGTCTGCACGGGAAAACCCATCGGTGTGATGCGAACCGATCGTCAATACGAAAACTTCATCATCGAAGTGGAGTGGCGACATATGGAACCCGGCGGTAATTCGGGAATGTTTTTGTGGTCCGATGCCAAACCCGAAGGCAATCGCCTGCCCCGCGGCATGGAAGTCCAAATGCTTGAATTGGACTGGGTCAATCAGCACAAGGGTCGGGATGGCACATTGCCTCCCATTGCCTACGTCCATGGCGAATTATTTGGCGCAGGTGGCATGACAGCTATCCCTGATAACCCACGTGGCAAACGCAGCAAATCACTTGAGAATCGCTGCAAAGGCGTTGGCCAATGGAATCGCTACGTGTTCGTCGCCGTCGATGGAATGGTCAAGCTCTCGGTCAACGGCAAGTTCGTCAACGGCATCCGCGCTGCCTCTTACAAAAAGGGTTACATCTGCATGGAGTCTGAAGGCAAGGAAATCCAGTTTCGCAAGATTCGGATCATGGAATTGCCGGGTGGATTGGCTGACGCATCCAACACAGCCCCGCTGATCGAGGCGACCACGGAACATGCCGATGGAGAAACCAAGTGAGCTTGACCGATTGTTTTCTCGTCACTGGGGGACTCGGTTGCATTGGTGCCGAAACCACAAAGTGGCTGTTACGCAACACCACGGGCAAGGTGGTCATCTGTGGACGTGACGTTCACGCTGCCCGCGTTGAACGAGTCTTTCACGACATTGACGTGACGCGGCTTACGGTGCTCGCGATCGACGTCACAGATCAAGGCCTGTTGTCAGACACGCTTGCCGAGCATGCCATCACCCATGTGGTGCACCTGGCTGCCTTGCAAACCCCCGACTGCAATCAACACCGGAATCTGGGGATGCAAATCAATCTCGGTGGCACCCAGAATCTGATCGAAGCAATGAAATCGCACCTCTCACAGATCCAGCGATTTGTATTTGCCAGTTCCATCGCGGTCTACGGTCCGCGCGATACCTACCCCGCTGGTCGAGTCCCATTGCAGGTAGAACCTCATCCCGTGAATGTGTACGGGGCGTGGAAATTGGCTGGCGAAAACATCACTCGAATCTTCACTGAAGAGACAGGCATTGATGCAATCAGCGTGCGTCCCGGTGTCCTGTTTGGGCCAGGCCGAGATGCCGGTTTGACTTCCACCCCAACGACCGCCATGAAATCGGTCGCATTGGGGATTGCATACGAAATTCCCTTTGAGAATCGGCAGGATTATCTGTACGCCCCTGACGTCGGCGCCGCATTCGGCAATGCGGTCGTTGAACCATTCACTGGCTATTCCACCTTCACGCTGCCCAGTCACACCGTGGACACTGGGCAAATTGTGCAAGCCATCACCCAAGCAGCTGCAGCACTCGGCATTGACCAGCAATGCAATCTGACCATTGGCAATCAGCAGGTACCGTTCATCTGCGATCTGGAGTACCAGAATTTTTGCGAGGCATTTCCAAAAACTCCCCATACCAGACTCGATGAGGCTGTCTTTTTGTCACTGCAGTCTTTCATAGATCAAGTCGACCGCGGTTGGATTGGAAAAGAAATGATTGCCTGACGCTCAAGCTGTTCTATCCAAATCGATTCCTTCGTATCGAGCTTTCCATGTCGAACACGACTATTCAGGATGCACTCAAAATCACTCTCGATGACCACCGCATGTCGCGGGGAGAAAAGCGAGCCTTGGCCAAAGTGATTGAACAGAACGTGCACAACGATCACGAATTGTCTCACGCACGCAGCGTTGTATTTGAACTTGCGCGGCATGAATTATCCGAACCCAACGCGTTGAAAGTGATTGAGTGGGTGGAAGAAGCCAGCAAGTTACTGGCCGACAAGCCCGATGCAAACAAGTCCAGAAATTCAGAAGCGTTTTTCAGCCCGAAGGACAACTGCACAAGCAAGATCATACGTTTGTTCCAAACCGTCCGCACCAAGGTAGATGTGTGCGTCTTCACGATCACTGACGACCGCATCAAAGATGCCATTCTCGATGCACACCAACGGGGCATCACAGTCAGAATCATCTCGGACAACGACAAATCAAATGACCTTGGTTCGGACATTTATCAACTTGAACGCGCAGGCGTACCAGTCCGCTGCGACCACACCGATTACCACATGCACCACAAGTTCGCGATCTTTGATGGCTCGTCCATGATGACTGGCAGTTACAACTGGACTCGATCTGCCGCTAGAAACAATGAAGAGAATTTCATCGTGACCCAGGACGACTCACTGGTGAAAGCGTTCACAATTGTCTTTGATGAACTCTGGGAAAAACTAAAATAACATCCGCCGATCGAGGACACGTTGACCGGTGGCAAGTTTATCTTGCAGGGCCTTTTTGAAACTTCCCGCCGTCAGCTCTGAATCGTCAGGTCCGAGGGACAATTCGCACGGCAGGGCGAACCCGAGCTTTTGAATCCCGAATCATCTCGTGTTGCATGCCACGTCAAATCGACCATGAAGCAGCAACCTGATGGTGAACCGACCGTTTCTAAAGCGACACCTCTGCGACGGTCACCCGGCCCATTGCCCTCAGTTTTTGCATCGTTATTGTCCAAACAATCGCTTCAACCGTCGATTGCCTCTTGAAACGTGGTGCAACGCGGGCCTCCGCTGGCTAGAATGCGGGGCAGCAGGAAAGCGTCTGTTGACCGCTCTGAACAACACGAACCTGCAGCACATTTCGATTCATCCCTACCCCTGGAGCCCTGCGGTGAAGTCAGTATTTTACTTGCTAGCAGTTATTGCATTGCCTGCCGGAATCGTCTCGGCACAATCCAAAACGTCCTCCGTCGAGAAGGCTCTTGAAATCTCATCGATGACGGGCCGCCCCATCTTTGTGATGGCAGGACAGGAAACCTGACCACCTTGTGCTGCGTTGCTGGACCGTCTCGAGAATGACCGGTCATTGGCAGCCTTTGCGGGACAGTTTGTTCCGCTGAAAATCATCACTGACAACAATGTGGACTGGTCTCAGTGGTCCAGAAAATATCCGATGACGGGCAATGGCATACCGCAGTTGTATGTCGTACGTGCTGACGGTGAACAAATCTATGGCGCTGCTGGCGCACCCAACGGGGATGACCTGCCTGCAATGCTATTCGCAAGTCTGAAGAAATCTGGACGTTCCTTTACAAATCAGGAAGCGAGCTTCATGCAACGCGCCGTGCAAGCCTCGGAAAAGGCCATGCAAGCGGGTGATTTACTGAAAGCGGCAGTCGCACTTTCGGAAGTGGGCCAATTTGGTCCACACGACAATTTGGGAAGCTATGCAAAACCAGCGGTAAAGTCCAAGCAGTTGTATTCGGAACTGAAGAATCTAGTCGATGCGCAGATTGCAAAAGCCAAGTCCGAATTACTGGACTCCAATGCTCCGAATCCACTCAAACCGTTGCTGAATGTTTACGAGGGTGAGGCCATCTGCAGGCTCTTTCCGAAGTGGAAGCCGGAAGCGGCAGCCATCACACGCGAACTCAAGAAAGAAGAACAATACGCTAACGAGGCGGCTCAGGCGGAAGCAATCGTACGAGCACGCGTTGTCGCTGCCTCCCTGTCACCGAGGATCAAGAACCGCGCCGAGAGTGCCTATACAAGTGTTATCCGCAAGTTCCCCAACACCGCAGCCGATACGTTGGCCCGCACGGAATTGGCAAGCTTTGCACCCAACGCGAAAATCCTCAGTGCGGAAACCAGCGACGCCGCAATGCCAAAGCAAAAAGCCTTGGCTTTTCGAACCTGGACAACACAAACAGGCGACTTCCAAACCCGCGCCAAGTATCTGGGGCAGAAGTCCGGCAAAATTCAACTGATGAAAGAGGATGGCAAAACGATCGTCGTCGACATCGCGATACTCAGCAGCAAGGACCAGAGCTATCTTTCGCAACAGACTTCTGGGGATCAGTAAGTCGCGCATCGCGTCGAGTCAAACGGGCACTTACCAGGGACGTACATCCATCGCCCTACAATTCACACTGTCGCAGACAAATTACGATGAATCCGGCACACAATCCATCCACGCCCGAACCAGCGGATATCGTCGAAGACAACCTGACCAAATCCGCTGAACCTTGTCTGGAAACGTCCCGCGGTGCTCATCTGGGCGCCCTCTGTTTTGCCATGGTGCTTCCCACTTTGGCAACGCTGCTGTACTTCGTCTTTCTGTCTGGCAGCGAGTCCATGAAAGGCGTTTATTTCGGCAGTAAGGTGCTGCAATTCTCTTTTCCACTGCTCTGGGTGCTGGTAATACAACGGCATCGCATTTGTATGATCCGGCCAAAGTGGGATGGTATCATTGCCGGCCTGCTCGTTGGTTTGGGAATCGTTGCCACCGGAATATTGGCTTATCAAGGGTTCTTAAAAGATAGCGTTTTTCTTCAAAATGCGCCAGCTTTGATCACAGCAAAAGTCACCGAGATGGGGCTGACCAGCCCTTCGCTCTACATTCTCTTTGCGATCTTTCTGGCGGTGCCACATGCCCTGCTTGAAGAGTATTACTGGCGATGGTTCGTGTTCGGGCAAACACGACGCATCACCGGCGTGAATACCGCAATCATCATCTCAAGCCTGGGATTCATGGCCCATCATGTGATTGTGATACACCAGTTTCTAGATAACGGCTGGGGTACCACAGTTTTCTTTTCACTGTGTGTAGCGATCGGCGGTGTCCTGTGGGCATGGCTGTACAACAGGTACAAGACACTCTACGGACCATGGGTCAGCCACCTACTGGTTGACTTGGGAATCATGTACATCGGATATGACTTGATAACATTTCCAGGTTAACCGATTCAGAGTCATGAGATTCAGAGTCATTGGATTCAGAGTCATTGCCGGTTGCCAACCCTTGCCCGGCACAGCGTGTCTGTATGGAATCAAATCCACCTGACAATCAAGTCGTTGTAAATGCACACTGAACAAGACGGATGAATGCTTCAGCTCAGTGATTGTTTTGCATTTGCCCCATTCATATCAACCAACTCAATTCCCGATTTTTTGGCAAGCGTCAAATGCAATTTGGCGATCGGTGTATGTTCGGGACAAACGAAGTGCCGTCCCGTTTCCAACCGTCCGCCGCCCTGCCCGAAGGTCGATACCTAACAGATCACGTATCGAATTGGCGTATTCAGTCTGCGTCAATCGTGGCATCGTAACGCGCCCCGGTCATTGCACAGTCGACCAATCAACCTTTGTCCTTCGGTCAACCACTGAACCATCATCTTTCGTTCAACGTCACTGGGCAAAGGTGATTCAGGCGGCAATTCTTTTTCGCCCACCAACAGCAGCACTTTTTTTCATTGCTTGCCAGCTGCCCTGATCTGATCTTCCCTGATCTGACTAGACGTTTTGAATTCCTGCAAGCCAAACTCGCCTTTGATTTTTTCGCCCTCGTGGCGTCATTTCACTGCAGGATTTTTTGCCGCAATTTCAGGAACGCCGAGACAAATAAGATGCTTCAATGTTCTCGCGTAAAGTTTTCCATTAGCGTAGGAAAGATTCGAAAGTGACCAGGTTTCCCCGACTGGACCGAGGTCCGCGACTGCCACCAAGGCATCGCCATCCAGTTGCTCAGATTGCCAACGAATCACATACACCATCCCCAGCATCGTCGGCATGTACAAATAGTCTCCGACAACGATCGGGCTGGCTGCTGAAACATGGCCCCAACCGTCTCCCGCATTACGCCTGTCCTGGGTTGCCAAATACCCGTCAGCATTCTTCATGTCATTTCTGGTGGCTTTTGTCCACGACACAACATCAGATTCCCCCGGCCTACGCTGTACTTGCACAGGGACCTGCAAGTACTCGACCTTACCGCTTTGCACATCAACGCGGCCAATCAGATAATCGTGATGAGCTCGAAAGTAGTGGTAGTCTCCCACCAGAATATTGGACTGCAGCGTCAGCGGTTTTCGGAAACCTTTGACCTGCTGGCCTTCCGACGTTTGATACTTGCCATCAACCTGGCGGGTGACTGCAACATCATGCTGCAAGGACACGTCGTTAAGTGTCGCACCGGATGCTGTATCGAGCGTGATGTGCCGGTCCCCGGCAAACGCCGCAACAACCTTACTATTCCAAACTGCATTTTGATGGGCACCATAACGTTCGATGGAACGCTCCCAAACCGTGGTTCCATCCTTCGCTCTAACCAACGACAAACCATAAGGTTCCTCCGGAGGCTGATGCCCCCCGCCACGACCAGTAAGCACACAGACCGTTCCATCAGCCAACCGCCCGTTCGTGGCTGTCGAATGCACCGAAGTACCTGCGTCTGCAATC